>NZ_JBMIOP010000290.1:0-20618 GCF_049197365.1 Mycobacterium sp. THU-M104 | reverse complement strand
GCCGCAGCATGCGCTGCGACCACCGCCGAGCCGATCTCGGACAATTCCGTTGCCGCCGAAGTCAGGAATTCTGGGGCTACCGCCAGATACGACATCGCCACTTCTAATCGGGTCGTTGCCGCCAGCCCATTACTGAGCCGCCACCACTGTAGTGAGATTGTCGGCACATCTGGGTGAATCGGATGAACGTGTCCAGTGCCGCTAAGTGGTCTCGTTCGTAAGTTCGTCGGGGGCTATTGCCAGACGCCGTTGGTGCCGAGGCTGCGCTGGCGGCGTCGAGACTGCGTTCAGCGCTACCTTTTTCGCCTCGACGTCGCCGCCACCGCAGTCTCGGCACCTCAGCGAGCGGGCCCGACGAATTATACGGGCACGACCACTAAGGCGCGGGACGGCGGCTGCGAAAGGGGCAAAGTCCTGGGTATCGACAGAAACGTATCGCCGCCTCCGATCGCACTCATGCCCTTGTGCAGCATGTCCTGCTGTAGCCAGATCCTTCTGTAGCCAGATCCAATTTCACGCCGATGACCAGTTGACTGTGGTCGCGTCATCGGTGACGTGCGGCTGATGCGGCCGCGGCGCGACTCCGGCTTGACCTTCGGTAAGGCAATCCTTACTTTAGGGATAACTTACCGAATCGGAGCGTGGTGTCTTGGCAGAGGTCGGCGCGGCGGAGAAGTACCGCTGATGGCGCGCGGGTTCCAGGGTGTGGTGTTGCGGGTCCTCGGCGCGCGCGACCACACGGCAACGGTGACCGAGACCGTGCGGATCGCGCCGCATTGCGTCCGGATACGCATGGTGTCCTCGACGCTGTTCGACGACGCGGCGCCCGAACCCGCGGCATGGCTGCGTTTCTGGTTTCCGGACCCGGATGGGTCCGGCACCGAATTCCAGCGCGCCTACACGATCTCCGAGGCGGACGTGGCCGGCGGTCGCTTCGCGATCGACGTCGTGCTGCACGACCCGCCTGGTCCGGCTTCGTCGTGGGCACGCACGGTCGACCCGGGCGCGACGATCGCGGTCATGTCGCTGATGGGTTCGTCGCGTTTCCAAGCACCGGGGGAGCAGCCGGCCGGCTATCTGTTGATCGGCGACTCGGCGTCGATTCCGGGCATCAACGGGATCATCGAGACGGTACCCGGCGACGTCCCGATCGAGGCTTACCTTGAGCAACACGACGATGACGACCCGCTGATCCCGCTGGCGCGGCATCCCCGCTCACGGGTGCATTGGGTTACGCGCCGCGACGCGAAGTCGCTGGCAGAGGCGATCGAGACGCGTGACTGGACGGGTTGGTACGCGTGGGCGACGCCGGAAGCCACGACACTCAAACACGTGCGCCACCGGCTGCGCGAGGAGTTCGGCTTGCACAAGTCCGAGATCCACGCCCAGGCCTACTGGAGCGCCGGACACGCGATGGGCATCCGGCGCGGTGAAGGGCCGGACGCGCTGGCCGGTAGTAATCCGGAAAATGCAGTGACGCAACAGGAGTCGTCGGCGCCGACACCGGACCAAGCGCCTGCGCCGGCATCCACCGACAAGTGGCGCACTCAAGCCGTCGACCGGTTGCTCGCGCCGCTGCGGCGGCGATGACCATGGCCGGACAGGTCGGGTCACCGCAACGCGTGCCGAATGTCTTACAGTTTGTCGGTCCGACAACGACCGGTTTCACGGAAGCATGCCCATGAGTGCGGTGGTGTCGATCCCGCGGTATCCCGGCGACGTGACACCCGAATGGCTGTCCGCCGCGCTCAGCGAGCGCCGCGGCCCCGTTGAGGTCGCCGACCTCGAGGTGGCGGCCATCGGCACCGGGCAGACCGGAGCCACGTACCGGCTCAGGGCCCGGTATGCGACGGATCCCGGTGGCCTGCCCGACACGTTCGTCATCAAGTTGCCCGCCCAGGACGACATCGTGCGCGGCCGGGTCGTCGTCGGCTACCGCAGTGAGTGCGCGTTCTATACCGGGGTGGCCGACCGGGTTCGGATTCCGACCCCACAGTCGTTCTATTGCGAGATCATCGAAGACGCGTGGATTACGCGCTGGTGCTGGCCGACGAGGCGCCCGCGGTGCAAGGCGATCAGCTCGCCGGCTGCGGCGAGCGGGAGGCGCGGCTGGCCGTGACGGCGCTGGCCGGCCTACACGGGCCCAGCTGGTGCGACCCGGTGTGGCTGGACTTTCCGGGCATCGCCTTCGCGCGGCCCGACGAAGCGGGCGCGAACGGGCTGGGCGACGTGGCGAAGATGAGCCTCGACATCACCCTGGCGAAACTCGGTGACCAGATGAGCCCCGAGGACTGTGAGACCTTCACCGCGACAATGGGTCTGGTGACACCGTGGCTGCTCGCCGAATACGACCGGTACGCATTGCTGCACGGTGACTACCGGCTGGACAACATGCTGTTCGATCCCGTCCGCGGCCGGGTGAGCGTGGTGGACTGGCAGACGTTGGGGGTGGGACTACCCGCCCGGGACCTCGCCTACTTCACGGCCACCAGCCTGGATTCGCATCTGCGCTCGGCGATCGAGAACGACCTCGTCGACGAATACCACCGAGCGCTGCTGACGCACGGTGTCAGGGGCTACGATCGCGAAACATGCTGGCGTGACTACAGGCTCGGCGTGCTGCAAGCCCTGCTGATCTCGGCGCTGGGGTTTGCCTTCGCCGCCGCCACCGATCGTGGCGACGACATGGTGCTGACGATGCTCACCCGCGGCTGCCAGGCCGTGCGCGACCTGGGAACGCTGGACCTGATCGGCGCAACGTTCAGAACTCGTCGGAGAAGTCGGCGCTGAGCCAGCGGTCGGGTCGGATGGTGAACAAGACCTCCTCGACACCCTCCATGCTGCGCACGAATGCGCGGCCACCCTCTTCGCCGAGGTAGCGGATGGCGACGGCTTCCTGAAGGTCCGCCGGGGCGGGTTTTGTGGTGTCCACGACCGTGCCCTCCACCACCACGTATTGATACGGCAGCTCCTCGCGCTGGACCACCAGCGTCACCCCACCGGCCCGCTCGATGAGCCGGGCCTTGCGGCTCGACGCCCCGGTGATGATCCGGACGTTGCCGCCGGGGCGGTAGTCGTACCAGATCGGGACGCTGGCCGGTGGGCGGCCGTCGGAGGCATCGACGGAGAGCACGGCGACGTGCGTTCCGGCAAGGAATTCCTGGCGTTCGGTGTCGCTGAAGCTTTTCATGCCGACTGCAAGCGCCCATCTGCGGCGGCTATTCCCGGCCGTGGCCCACGCCGGCGACGAAGGCGAGTTTGCCCGCGGTTCGCCCGCTCACCGCTGCGCCGCCCTGACCAGGTTGGAGCCGATGATCAGGCGCTGAATCTCGCTGGTGCCCTCGTAGAGTCGCAGCAGTCGCACGTCGCGGTAGATGCGCTCCACGGGCACCCCACGCATGTAGCCGCTGCCACCGTGGATCTGCACCGCGAGATCCGCGACCTTGCCGGCCGTCTCGGTGCAGAAGAGTTTGGCCGCCGACGGCGCGACCCGGCGGTCCTCGCCGGTGACCCACAGCCGCGCCGCCTCACGGGCCAGGGCACGCCCGGCCAGCACCCCGGCCTGCTGGTCGGCGAGCATCGCCTGCACCAACTGGAAGCTCCCGATCGGCGCCCCGCCCTGGGTCGCGGTGGCGGCGTAGGACACCGACTCGTCGAGCGCGCGCTGGGCTGCGCCCATGGCCAGCGCGGCGATGTGGACCCGGCCGCGCGCCAGGGAGGTCATCGCCGCGCGATAGCCGATGTCCTCGCTGCCGCCGATCAGCGCATCGGGCCCGACCCGGACGTCGGCGAATCCGACCTCGGCGGTCCACGCCCCCTCCTGTCCCATCTTGGCGTCCTTGGCGCCCACCTCGACTCCCGCGGCGTCCGCGGGGACCAGGAACACCGCGATCCCGGGGCCCTGATCGTCGGCCGGCCGGGTGCGCGCGAACACCACGAACAGCTCGGCGACCGGCGCGTTGGTGATGTAGCACTTCCGCCCGGAGAGGACCCAATCGCTTTCTTCACGAACGGCTTTGGTCTTCAGGCCGGCGGGATTGGATCCCGCTCCTGGCTCGGTCAGTGCGAAGGAGGCGACGACGTCGCCGGAGGCCATCGGCTCGAGCCAACGCTGCTTCTGCCCGTCGGTGCCGAAGCCGACGAGCACCTGTCCGGCGATGCCGTTGTTCGTGCCGAACATCGAGCGCAGGGCCAGCGAGGTGTAGCCCAATTCCATTGCCATTTCGACATCTTGGACCAGATTCAGACCCAGCCCGCCCCACCGCTGGGGAATTGCGTACCCGAACAACCCCATCGTGGCGGCCTGTTTCCGGAGGTCGTCGGGTACCCGATCGTCGGCCAGGATCTCCTGTTCGCGCGGTACCACCGCGGTGCGCACGAACTGGCGGGTCTGGGCGAGGATCTCCCGGAAGTCCTCGTCGGAGACTTCGGGAACTTCGGCGGTTGGCATTCGACAGACGCTCCTCATTCGCGTGGGCAACCCCGGGGGCGGGAGAAATCCTATATGAAATACGATATTCGAAACGGTGTGCCCCGGATCGGGAGCGTGAACAGGTGAGGAAGCGTGATCGGGTGTCGTTGCTGAGCGGTCAAACTGCGGTGATCACAGGTGGTGCGCAGGGTTTGGGCTTCGCCATCGCCCAACGCTTCGTCGCCGAGGGCGCGCGCGTGGTGCTCGGCGACGTGAACCTCGAGACCACCGAGGCCGCCGCGAAACAGCTGGGTGGCGACGACGTGGCGCTGGCGGTCCGGTGCGACGTGACCAAGGCGGCCGATGTCGAGGCACTGATCCAGACCGCGATCGAGCGTTTCGGCGGGCTGGACATCATGGTCAACAACGCCGGGATCACCCGCGACGCCACGATGCGCAAGATGACCGAGGAGCAGTTCGACCAGGTCATCAACGTGCACCTGAAGGGGACCTGGAACGGCATCCGGCTGGCGGCGGCGATCATGCGGGAGAACAAGCGCGGGGCGATCGTGAACATGTCGTCGGTGTCGGGCAAGGTCGGGATGATCGGGCAGACGAACTATTCGGCAGCCAAGGCGGGCATCGTGGGGATGACCAAAGCCGCTGCCAAAGAACTCGCCTATCTCGGAGTCCGCGTCAACGCCATCGCTCCCGGGTTGATCCGCTCGGCGATGACCGAAGCCATGCCGCAACGCATTTGGGACGAGAAGGTCGCCGAGATCCCGATGGGCCGCGCAGGCGAGCCCAGCGAGGTGGCCGGCGTCGCGCTGTTCCTGGCCTCCGACCTGTCGTCGTACATGACCGGCACCGTGATGGAAGTGACCGGCGGACGCCACATATGAGTAGACGCCACATATGAGTAGACGCCACATATGAGTAGAGGTACCGAACATGCGTGAGACCGTGATCTGCGAGCCCGTGCGGACGCCGATCGGCCGCTACGGCGGCATGCTCAAGTCCTGCAGCGCCGTCGACCTCGGTGTCGCCGCGCTCAAGGGGCTACTCGAGCGGACCGGGCTCGCGCCCGACGCGGTTCAGGACGTGGTCCTGGGGCACTGCTATCCGACCAGCGAGGCGCCGGCGATCGGGCGGGTGGTGGCGCTGGATTCCGGTCTGCCGGTGACGGTGCCCGGCATGCAGGTGGACCGGCGCTGCGGGTCAAGCCTGCAGGCGGTGATCCAGGCGTGCCTGCAGGTGGGCAGCGGCGACCACGACCTTGTCGTCGCCGGCGGCTGCGAGTCCATGAGCAACGTCGCCTTCTACTCCACCGACATGCGCTGGGGCGGGGCCCGCGGCGGTGTGCGGGTGCACGACGGTCTGGCGCGGGGCCGCACCACCGCCGGTGGCCGCCACTACCCGGTCCCCGGCGGGATGCTCGAGACCGCGGAGAATCTGCGCCGCCACTACGGCATCTCGCGCCGGGAGCAGGACGAGCTCGCGGTGCGTTCGCACCAGCGGGCGGTGGCCGCGCAGAAGGACGGCATCTTCGCCGAGGAGATCATTCCGGTGGCGTTGCGCACCCGGCAGGGCGAGGAACTCGTCGACACCGATGAGCATCCCCGCGCCGACACCTCGGTCGAGTCGCTGGGTAAGATCAAACCCGTTCTGCTGGGCGAAGACCCGGACGCCACCGTCACGGCCGGCAACTCCAGCGGCCAGAACGACGCGGCATCGATGTGCCTGGTGACCACCCGGGAGAAGGCCGACGAATACGGCCTGACGCCGTTGGTGCGCCTGGTCTCCTGGGGGTCTGCTGGGGTGGCGCCCGACGTCATGGGCATCGGTCCGGTGCCCGCGACCGAGGTCGCGCTCGCCAAGGCGGGCCTGAAACTCGGCGACATCGACCTCATCGAGCTCAACGAAGCCTTCGCCGCCCAAGCCCTTGCGGTCATGCGGGAATGGCACTTCGGCGCCGCCGACCAGGACCGCACCAACGTGCACGGATCCGGGATCTCGCTCGGCCATCCCGTCGGTGCGACCGGCGCCCGGATGCTGGCCACGCTGGCGCGTGAACTCGGTCGCCGGGAGGGCCGCTACGGGCTGGAGACCATGTGCATCGGCGGCGGCCAGGGACTGGCCGCGGTCTTCGAACGGGTCGCGCCGAAGTGACCGAGTTGCCCTTGGACGGGCTCACCGTGGTGGAGGTGTCCAGCTTCGTGGCCGCGCCACTGTGCGGTATGACGCTGGGGCAGCTTGGGGCGCAGGTGATCAGGGTCGACCCCATCGGCGGTGCCTCGGACTTCCGGCGCCGGCCACTGGCGGCGGACGGGACGTCGATCTACTGGACGGGACTGAACAAGGGCAAGCGGTCGGCCACCATCGACATGCGCTCGGCGGAGGGCCAGGAGCTGGTCCAGCGCCTGATCGTCGAGGGGGACGGCATCGTCGTCACCAATGCGGCCGGCCTGACATGGCTCGGTCACGGTCCGCTGGCCGCCAAGCGCCCCGACGTCATCCACGTTCAGCTGCTCGGTCGCGGGGACGGCTCCACCGCGGTGGATTACACCGTCAACGCGGGCGTCGGGTACCCGCTGGTCACCGGCCCGGCCGACCACGCCGGCCCGATCAACCATGTGCTGCCGGCCTGGGACGTGTGCTGCGGGCTGTACGCGGCACTGGCCGTGGTCACCGCGGTCCGGCGCCGCGAGCAGTGCGGGGCGGGCGCGCGGATCAGCCTGGCGCTGGAGGACGTCGCGTTGGCCACCGCGGGCAATCTGGGACTCCTGACCGAGCCGCAGGTCATCGGGACGCAACGCGAGCGGCTCGGCAACGCCATCTACGGCCAGTACGGCCAGGACTTCACCAGCCGCGACGGCGTCCGCTTCATGGTGGTTGCGTTGACGGGAAGGCACTTTCGCGACCTGGTCGCGATGACGGGCACCGGCGAGGCGGTGGCGGCGCTGGCCGGGGCGCTGGGGGCGGACTTCGCCGATGAGGGGGACCGGTACCGCTACCGCGAGGTGCTGTCCGGCCTGTTCGCCGTCTGGTTCGCCGATCACACTGCCGACCGGATTGCTGCCGCGTTGGCGGACACCACCGTGCTCTTCGAGCGCTACCGCACCTTCGCGCAGGTCGCGGCCGGCCCGAAAGTGACTGCCAACCCCCTGTTTTCGCGGCTGGACCAACCGGGCGTCGGGAAGTATTACGCGCCCGGATTGCCAGCCGCTTTCGACGGCACCCACCCCGCCGGCGCGCGCGCCCCCGCGCTCGGCCAGGACACCGCCGACGTCCTGGAGCAGTGCCTGGGGCTGAGTGCAGCCGACATCGAGCGCCTTACGGACGCGAAAGCGATCGCCCGCTGAGCTCGCCGAAAGAAGGACAGCGCATGACCAGACTCGCCCAGACCCTCGGCCTGACCGAATTCCAGAGCGAGATCCTCTCCGCGGTAAGGCAATTCGTCGAAAAAGAGGTCATTCCCCACGCCGCCGAACTCGAACGCGTCGACACCTACCCCCAGGACATCGTCGACCAGATGCGCGAGATGGGCCTGTTCGGTCTGATGATCCCGCAGGAGTACGGCGGGCTGGGGGAGTCGCTGCTGACCTACGCGCTGTGCGTCGAGGAGTTGGCTCGGGGCTGGATGAGCGTGTCGGGGGTGCTCAACACCCACTTCATCGTCGCGTACATGCTGCGCCAGCACGGCACCAACGCCCAAAAGCGGAACCACCTGCCACGCATGGCAACGGGCGAGTCGCGCGGTTCGTTCTCGATGTCCGAGCCGGAGCTCGGCTCGGACGTCGCCGCGATACGCACTCGCGCGCAACGCAACCCGGACGGCGACTACACCATCAACGGCCAGAAGATGTGGCTGACCAACGGGGCCAGCTCGACGCTGATCGCCGTGCTTGTGCGCACCGACGAAGGCGCGGACAAGCCGCACCGCAACCTGACCGCGTTCCTGGTCGAAAAGCCCACCGGGTTCGGTGAAACCGTTCCGGGCCTGGTGATTCCCGGCAAGATCGACAAACTGGGCTACAAGGGCATCGACACCACCGAACTGATCTTCGACGGGTACCGCGCAAGCGCCGGCGACGTCCTCGGGGGGACACCGGGCCAGGGGTTCTTCCAGATGATGGACGGCATCGAGGTCGGCCGGGTCAACGTGTCGGCACGCGCTTGTGGAGTCGGCATCCGCGCCTTCGAGCTCGCCGTGCGCTATGCCCAGCAGCGGCACACCTTCGGCAAGCCGATCGCCGAGCACCAGGCCATCGCTTTCCAGCTCGCCGAGATGGCCACCAAAGTCGAAGCGGCACATCTGATGATGGTCAACGCCGCGCGGCTGAAGGACTCCGGAGAGCGCAACGACGTCGCCGCCGGCATGGCCAAATACCTTGCCAGCGAGTACTGCACCGAGGTCACCCAGCAGAGCTTTCGCATACACGGCGGCTACGGCTATTCCAAGGAGTACGAGATCGAGCGGCTGATGCGCGATGCACCCTTCCTGCTCATCGGCGAGGGGACGAGCGAGATCCAGAAGTCGATCATCAGCAAGCGACTGCTCGCCGACTACCGGGTGTGAGACGGTGACCGTCCCCGATTTCGCCGCGCGGCCGCAGCTTTGCGACGACGTCGCGCGCGTGGTCCGCGGCAGGATCTTCGACGGCACCTACGCGGCCGGCGCCTACATCCGTCTGGACCAGTTGGCCGCGGAATTGGGGATCAGTGTCACCCCGGTGCGCGAAGCACTGTTCGCCCTGCGCGCCGAAGGCTTGGTCGCCCAGCAGCCCCGCCGCGGGTTTGTGGTGTTGCCGGTCACCGGGCGGGACGTCACCGACGTCGCGAACGTGCAGGCGCACGTCGGCGGTGAATTGACCGCCCGGGCTGCGACCGGCATCACCGCGGACCAGCTACGCGAACTCAAGCACATCCAGGCCCAACTGGAGGATGCCTACGCCCGGGACGACCATGAGGGGGCCGTTCGCCTCAACCACGAGTTCCACCGGGCCATCAACGTCGCCGCGGATTCGCCGAAACTCGCCCAACTGATGTCGCTGGTCACCCGCTATGCACCTGAGTCGGTGTTCCCGACGATCGAGGGCTGGCCGGAACAGTCGATGAAAGACCATCGGCGGATCCTGTTTGCGCTCGAGTCGCACGACGGCGATTCGGCGCGGGCTGCGATGGCAGAACACCTTGCCGTCGGGGCGGTTCCGTTGATCGACCACCTGGTTGCGCGAGGGGTGGTTGTCGACGGGGGTTCCGCCGGATCGCCGTGAGGCAACCGGCCGTTGGCGCGCCTGCCCGCGCGGGCCGATACCACACCGGCGGGTCGGCGTCGGCCTTCGGAGTGTGGATCAACACACACTGTGCCGACCCAGGACTCGATGCGCGCGTGGTTCACCTACAGCACGCCGGATGCGGCCAAGAACCATGTGCTGCAGACGAATACCTCCATCGGAGACGTGACAACGCATTCCAGTACCCACTGTCGCTAACGCGGGGGGGATGCCTTTTTTCGTCCGCGCTGGGCCGGTGACTTGGTCGCGTGGCGTTGCCTGGACGGTGACGGCTTGGCGGATTCGGCGCCCTCCTCGATCAGCCGGCCGGCATGGTCGAGGATGCAGTCGAGGCCGTATTCGAAATTGGCTTCGTCGGGCGCCCCGATGCGGTGACCCTGGCTGCTCACCTGCGCGATCAGGGGTGTCGTGGCCGGGTCTATGGCCGCCGCATCCTCGATCGCGTGGGCACCGTTGTCCGCCGACTGGTTCTTTTCGTAGAGTCGATGCAGTACCACCGATCCTCGGACGTGGACCGACACCGCGGAGTAGGTGTCGAACGCATCCTGGGGCGACAGGCCCGCCTCCACGAGGTTGGCGATCGCCCGTTCCACCTCTTGGGCGCCTAAGCGCGCCGCCTTCGGGCTCAAGGCGGCCCGGATCAGAATCAGGTCGCACAGAATCGGGTTGCCCATGAACGTCTTACGCATCAAGCGGGCATGGTTGCGCAGTGTCTCGCGCCAGTCGCTGGCTTCGACGTAGGGGGTGGCGAACACGTACTTGCTCAGGGCACGGTCGGTCATCGCGTTGAGCAGATCGTCTTTTTTGCGGAAGTACCAGTAGATGCTCGTCACACCGACTCCGAGGTGCTTGCCCAGCAGTGGCATGCTCAAATTATCCAGCGAAACCTGTTGTGCCAGTTCAAATGCGCCACTGATGATGTCGTCGGGGTTGATCGACCCGCGCTCACGTCGTCGGCGCTTATCGGCGGTGGCCTGCTTTGCCACTACGGGGTACCTCCATCAGATCTCGCTTGTGCATTGGCGTCTCGCCGTTCGGTTCCGACCGTCAAGCCTACCGGTGGGCGGCTGCGCTTCGTGCCGACTGCTATTCCTCGTTACTGTGATCTCTATCGTAGGCATTGTGGTAGATAACTTCGAGGAGGTGACCGCGGATGAGCGGATCAACGATGCCCGGGCGCACGCCCTGGCGTCAGTGACGGAACGTCCCATAGACGTGGCGTTGGCCGAGGCGACATGTGCTCGCTGCGCGTCGCCACCGCTATCCTCGCACCCGATCGACGCGGATGCACTCGATTCGTCGCGAGCTGATCCGAGTTCGCCCCGTGAGCTCGAGCTGTGCATGATTCACCTCGCGCACTCCCGGCCGGGTATCTGGACCAGGTTTTTGATCAGCGACTCCACCCCTCGCCGGACGACGTCGGCATGTTCGCGCAAGCCAGTGCCCGACAGCCTGCCGTGCCACCTGTGGACTCCTGCACCCGACACGGTGATCTTCGGCTCCGACCGGCCGGTGCTGAGCTTGCGCCGCGCAACTCTGGAAGCCGCCGGGCTGAACCTTCCGGCCGACGTGTTCGAAAACTACCGTGACCACAACGCACAAGAACTCGGCTTCATTGGCCGGGAGGGACGCTGAGTATGGACCGTCACGAACTACGCAGGCTCGACTACAGTCTGGCGTCGGATCACGAAGCGTTGCAAGCCGCCTACCGCGACTTCTTCATGACGCACTGTCCTATCGAAGTCGTTCGCGCCGCACAGGAGACCGGATTCGACGAGAAACTGTGGCAGCGTCTGTGCGCCATGGGGGCAACAACGATGGCGCTGCCGGAATCCGCGGGCGGACCCGACGCATTGGCAGAATATCAACGGGCACTGGATGAGTGGCGCTTGCTTAACGCGTCGGCGCTGGTCGGCCTGGTCGAGGAGGCCCTCACGATCGCGGCGGAGTTCGCCAAGACCCGCTACACGTTGGGCGTGCCGATCTCGACGCTGCAGGGTATCTCGCACCCCTGGCCGACATCGCGATCACCGTGCAGGGTGGACGCAATCTGGCTCGGCGCGCGGCCTGGTTCTTGGACAACGAACCCGACGAACGCCCGGAATTGGCTACCTCGGCCTTGGTGTTCATGGCCGAGGAGGCGGCCAGGGCAGCGACCACGGCCGTGCACGTGCAAGGCGGGCTCGGTGTTTCGGCCGAAGCCGCCGCGACGGCGTATCTCGTGCGTGCCCGCGGCTGGGCGCTGGCCGGTGGAGACCCGGGTGCCGGCACCAAGTATGTCGGCGAACTTGTTGCCGCGCGCGAGAGCGGGATGTAGCACGCGTCCATCGCGGACGAGTAAGAAGGGATACTCGAAGATCGCAACGCCCCACCGCAGCGCGGCGTTGGGTCCACTGCGTCCAGTCTCCTCCCGGGGTCGCACGACGAAGGAGAACCGTTGGCCCGGAGCGGCTTCGACTACATTGGCGCGGGCGCCTTCACGACCGGAATCGGTTCGTTGCCAGCCGCTTCGGGAGCGGTCTCCGTACGCCACTCGGGAATCAAGGTGATCTCGCAGACGGCCTATCAGCTCGATTCCGTGGGGGCCTGCGCATCGGCCGATGCCGTGGTCAGCCATTCACCGCCTGGTCGCGGGCCCATCGGTAGTCCGCCTTGCCCGAGGGACTGCGCTCGATGGCCGCCCGGAAGACGACAGCCTTGGGCAGTTTGTAGCGGGCCAACGACGTCGCGGCGTGCGCCACCAGTTCCCCGGCGTCGGCGTGCGCGCCTTCGGCCAGCGCCACGACGGCAACCACCTCCTGGCCCCAGCGTTCGCTGGGCCGGCTCGAGACCACCACGTCGGCCACTGCGGGATGCGACGCGATCGCGGTTTCGACTTCCTCGGCGAAGATCTTCTCGCCGCCGGAGTTGATCGTCACCGAATCGCGGCCCAGCAGTTCGATGCTGCCATCGGCGCGATGGCGGGCGCGGTCGCCGGGAACCGCGTAACGAGCCCCGTCGATCACCGGGAATGTCCTCGCGGTCTTGGCCGCATCACCTTTGTAGCCGAGTGGAATGTAGCCGCGTTGGACCAGCCACCCGATCCCGTCGTGGCCGGGCGGCAGGATGGCGGACAGATCTTCGGCTGCCACAAAGGTGTTCGGTCCGGCGTTGAAGATGCCCGTCGACACCGCTCCCGGCACCGACATGTGGTGCATCTGCGCCCCGGTCTCCGAGGATCCGACTCCGTCGACGACAACCGCGTTCGGCAGCACGTCGATCAGCCGTTGCTTGACGAACGGGGTCAGCAGGGCGCCGCCGTTGGCGACGACCGCCAGCGACGACACGTCGGCGATCCTCTTTTCGATGGCGGCTGCCAGCGGGCGTGCCATCGCGTCGCCCACCACCGTCACGACCGTCACTTTCTCCCGTTCGATGGTGCGGACGACGTCCTCGGCATCCAAATGGTCTACCACCGAGGGAAATACGATGGACTGACCGGTGCTGATCGCCGTCATCACGCTCCACTGGGCGGCACCGTGCATGAGCGGTGGCAGGACCATCACCGTGGTGCCCGGCCCCGCGGTGGTCCGCGCGACGATCTCCTCGACGGACTGCGCGGGTTCGCCGGTCACGAGGTTGCGCCCGCCGAAGGACGTCATGAAGATGTCGTGCTGGCGCCACAGCACGCCCTTGGGCATTCCGGTGGTGCCGCCGGTGTACAGGACGTACAGGTCGTCGGGCGAGTGCCGCACCGGCGGCAGCTCCGGCGAAACCGAGGCCAGGGCGGCCTCGTAGTCCACGGCTCCGTCCAGTAGGTCGTTACCGGAGTCGTCGGCGATCTGGATCAGCACGCGCAGGCGCGGCAGGCCGGGCAAGATCTCGGCCACCCGTGGTGCGAACGCCGCACGGTAGACCAGCGCGCTCGCCCCCGCATCCGAGAGCAGGTACTGCAACTCGTTCCTGACGTACCGGAAATTGACGTTGAACGGTGCGAGGCGGGCGGCGAACGCGGCGAGCAGCGCCTCGACGTACTCGTTGCCGTTGTAGGCGTAGATGCCGAGTAGGTCCTGGCCGGCCTCGTGCCCGGCCAGTGCGGAACGCTCGGTGTGGCAGCCCAGTCCCCGCGAGTGCAGATAGGCGGCCAGCCGGTTCGACCGCTCGACCACCTGTGCGTAGCTGTACCGCTGGTCGCCCTGAATCAGCAGGTCGCGGTCGGGAATCGCGCCCGCAACCGCCGCTACGACGGCGGGCACGGTGAATTCTGTTGCGCTTTGGGGCATCGTGCCTCTCACGGCTGGCGGGTGAGCAGTCGGACCATCAGCCCGTGGGCTTCGGTGAGCAGCCTACCGTCGGCGGCTGTCGTCGTAGCGGAGATGGAGATCTTCCTGGTGGACGCCCCGCGGTTCTTCGTCTTCCAGCGCTGGCCGGCCAAGGCCCGCGACGGCGAGATCCGCGCGGCCCAGCGCGCGTACCCGATCGGCGCGGCACGGCTCAACGCCTTCTCAGCGCTGTTCGACATGCTCGGCAGGCCGCCGCTGAAATCGGCCTCGCGCGTCGAGCAGACGTGCGAGGCCGTGGAAGGCGGTGCCCGACCATCCTTTCGCCTGCGAGCGTCCGATCATCGGTCACCCTGGTCGAACTGCGCAGGGAGCTGGTCCGCTAGCGGGACACGCTCCTGCATCCGCACCGAGCACGACGTGTACCAGCTGGACGTCATAGGCTGTGCAACCGGGTTCGACGCCATGCCGGACGCACTCAGCCGCATCGACGTCCCGGGGGGACGCGAAGGGATCGACACCATCGTCGGCTGATGGACCGCCGCGGGGTCGTTGTTCTGCGTCCGGTCGGCGGTCCCGTGCTTTCCGGACCTGTTCACGGACGAGAGGCCGAGCAGTCCGAGCGCGACCACGAACTTCGTCATCGCGCTCGAGCAGTACGTGGAGTGGTTCGGAGATTGCACCGCGCACTTGCGCGCCAACATGGCCGGCAAGAGGCGGGTGTAATCCGGTGACACCGGTGGGACTCCCGAATACCGGCGCCGCCGCAGCCGAGGAATTGTCTGCGCTCGGGATCGGCGGTGCGCACGCCGAGCCGAAACACTTGCGGCCGAACTCGACACAGCGACGCTGGATCGCGGGCCTGGCGTAGAAGCGTATGACCTTCGAACACGATCCGGCGCTGCCGGCGGCGCCGGAGGCCGACGGCCTGGGCGGTCCGGCCAGGGTGGTGGTGCACGTGTGCCGACACCGCGACTGCCCGAGGCCGTGGCTCATCTGGGTCGACGGCGCCGGTCAGGGCGGAACCGAAGACCTGTTGCTGACCCACGCCGAGGCTGTCCGGCGCGTCGCGGGCCCAACGTGCGCGAGCATCGGGGTGCTCCACGTCGGCGACGGCAGGATCACCGAGGTCTTCAACTGCGGCGCGCAGATGAGGGCCTTGCCGTACTGCGGCTGGACCTCGAACCAGTCCGGCCGGTCGAACACCACGTCGAGCACCGCGCGCATGTCGTAGACGCGGCGGTTTGTCACGCGAGACGATGTCGAGCAACTCCGGGGTCTGCCGCGGAGCGCAGGCCTCGGACCGGGGCAAGGCCGCGGGGTAGGACCATGCGCTCGGAGGGAAGTAGGACAGGTAGCGGCGGATGTCGTCGATAACGTCCCCGTCGTCCTCGGCGACGTTGTGGATCACCCCGCTCGGCAGGGCGACATCCGGCCCACCCAGGTCCTCTTTCGAAATGTCTTCGCCGGTGGACTCTTTGACCACAGGAGGACCGGCGGTGAAGATCGCGCCCTGCCGGCTCATGATCCGGAAGTCGCACACCGGGGCCACCAGGGCGCCGTGGCCGGCCGAGGGGCCGAGCACCGCGGCGACGGCCGGGACGCGGCCCGAGCACTGAGCCTGGGCGAGCAGGTCGGTCGGGGTGCGCCCGTGATGCCCGCCGGTCGGACGAAAGCCGGCGCCCTCGAGCAGCATCACCAGCGGGACCTAGTCGCGCAGCGCCAGCTCGGCGGTGCGGTAGCGCTTGGAGTTGCCCCCCCGGTCCGATGGTGCCTGCCATGGTGGTGAAGTCCTCGGCGCCCAGCATCACCGGCGAGCCGTCGATCGATCCCGAGCCGACGACGATTCCGTCGACGGCGATCTCGCCCCCGACCAGCGTGCCGAACTCGCGGAAGGTCCCGGGGTCGAGCAGCCGCTCGATCCGAGCGCGCGTCGAGCTTGCCCTTGCTGCGGTGTCTGCCGAGCCGTTCCGGCCCGCCCATGGCCCGAGCGCGCCGGCGGCGACCTTCGAGGTCCTCGAGCGTCGCCGCCCAACCCTGGGGTTTTGTCATCCCTATGTACGACCTCATGTAGCCGCCGTCACGCTGTCAGTCGAGCAGGGTCGCTTGCTCACTTACAACCGGTGAACACGCCCGCGGCGGGCGACTCCGTGCTGCGGCTGTCTTCGTTCACGCTGAATCCCATTCGATGCAGCGACTTTCAGCGGCTTCGACTCGGTTGTTCCGGACGGGGTCGTCGCGCGGTAGGGCCGGGCCCAGCAGGCGCAGGGGCTGCGCCGTGTGTTGTGACGGCGAACTCTCAGACCGGCGTGAACTTGGTGATCAGCCACTTGCCGTTGATCCGGCTCATGTGCACCAGCGCACTGCTGAGCGCCAGCGACGGTTGCGGGTTGTCCTTGATCTCGGTCGTCTGATCGACGAAAACCAGGACGACGGCCGCATACGGCTGGAGCTCCGACACCGCGGCGCCGGTTACGCGGGCCGTGGTTTTCAGCGACTTCTTTTTGGCCGCCGGAGCCACGATCTGCTTGGTGAAATCGTTGTAGTACGACAGGAAGTCCCCGCCCAGATACGACCTGGCGGTGGCGAAATCCTGTTCGAGGGTGTCCGACGAGTAGGACAGCAACGCGGCGGTCCCGTCGGACGCCGTACCGGCGACGGCCCCGGCGACGTCGGGATCGGTCTGCTGGTCCGGCCGGAACTGCTTGAAGTAGAGCCATGTCGCCGCACCGCCCGAGATCACCAGCAGCACCGCGAGGATCACGGAAAAGGCTTTCGAGTTGAGCACGGTGCGCGTCCGGGCCAGTCGCGGTCGTCTGGACGGGGCGGGGGAGTCGATCCCCTCCTCGTCCCCGTCCTCGCCCCCCTCCTCGTCCCCGTCGAACAACTCGCCCCCCTCCTCGTCCCCGTCCTCGCCCCCCTCCTCGTCCCCGTCGAACAACTCGCCTTCGTTCTCCACGAATTCTGTTTCGGTAGAATCGATCTCGTCATCAGCGGAAAAGTCTTCGAGATGGTCGGTCACGGCACGTACTCGACTTTCGACATCTTGTACTGCCCGCTGACGTCGGCCATGGTCACCCTGAGCCGCCACATTCGCGGTGGTTGGTCCTTTCCGGGTGGGGAGTTGGTGACCCGCGAAGTCGCCGACACCATCACCACCGCTGAACCCGCTTCCATGGACTCGACGGCGGCCCCGTTGATGGTTCCCTCGGTCACGGCCTTGGACTGTTCGACCACCGCGATGAAATCTTTGGCGCGATTCTTGAAATCGTCCTGGAATTCGCCGGTGGAGCTGTCGATTACCCGCTGGACTCCATCCCGGGCCTTCGTGTAGTCGAGGGAGATCATGTTGGTCACGCCCTCTCTGGCTCCGGCGACGAACGCGGCCTGACGCTGCTGGTAGCGGACGGTCTCGCGATGGTGGAGCACCGCGTAGGTGCTGAACCAGGCGAAGCCGACGATGAGAAGGACCGCAGCCACTTTGGCAGTTGCGTTCGACGACGGCAACCGGTGCCGCCATCCGTCCAGCCGGGTCGCCGGTCGCGGTGCCGCCTCATCCTGACCTTCGGCGACAGCCTCCCCGTGACCCTGTTCGGCGTCCTCGACGATCTCCTCGTCGTAGTTCTCGTCGAATTCCTCGTCGGCCGTCTCGTCGTACTCGTCGTAGTCGTCGTCGTGGTCGTCGTGGTCGTCGTGGTCGTCGTAGTCGTCGTAGTCGTAATCCGCGTCGGCAGCCGCGGCGGCCGCGTCACCGTAGTCCTCGGCAGCCTCGGCCAGTGTCATCGCCTCGCGCCGCAACCGGGCTGCGCGGGCACGGGCGCGCGCCGCGGCGGCCACGGCCTCGGCTTCTGCTGCTTCGGCTTCGGCCTCTTCCGCCAGGGCCATCGCCTCGGCCCTCGACGTGCCCTCCGACGCGGCCTGCGACGTGGCCTCCGACGCGGCCTCCGACGCGGCAGAAGCCTCGAATGGTTCGTCCGCCTCAGTCATCGCGCCTGCCGCTCGTCACCATCATTATCGACTGAACTCCGGTATCTCTTACTGTATTGTTCATTGCTAACATCGAGTCGCCAGCGAACTCCGACGAGGATCGAATAGCGGATGACCACCGTCCACCCAACATTTCTCCGCTGCATCGTATGCCGCGGCGATCGATTGCCGAGAAAGATCCTGCCGGCATCATGACCGCTGTCGACTCTCCAGAAAAGATACTCTTCACCTCCACAACCCAAGCCTTTCTGCGCAAAGAAGCGCCGCTGAGTCGCGTCCGTGAACTGCACGCCGCGGGGGCGTCCTTCGACGCGTCCTGGTGGCGGCGGGCCGCCGAACTCGGGTGGACGAGCCTGCTCGTTCCCGAGGATCTGGGCGGCGGCAGCGTCTCGGACAGCGGCCTGGCGGATCTGGCCGTGGTCGCCGAGCAACTCGGCAAGACGGTGGCGCTCGGGCCGCTGTATCCGGTCAGCGTCGTGCTGGCCGGTCTCGCCGGGTGCGCCGAGCGCCACGCGCACGCCGCCACGATCGGCTCGCTGATGTCGGGCGAACTGGTCGCGTCGTGGGCGGTTGCCGAGCCGGGCCGGGGGTGGTCGCCACTGCAACCGTCGGTGACGGCCACCAAAGCAGGCTCGGGCTACCGTATCGACGGCACCAAGGACCGTGTCGAGGCCGGCGCCCAGAGCGCCCTGCTGCTGGTGGTGGCGCGGTGTGGTGACGACATCCGCCAATTCCTGGTCCCGACGGGCGCGCCGGGGGTGCGCATCGAGCCGCAACGGTCGGTGGACCTGGTCAAGCACTACGCGCGGGTGCATTTCGACGGCGTCGTCTCGGGGTCCGCGGCCATCGGCTCCGCGGACGAAAGTACCGCGCTGATCGGTCGGCAGAGCCAGATCGCCCAGGTCCTGCAGTGTGCCGAGGTGGTCGGCGTCCTGCAGACGGTGTTCGAGTTCACTGTCGGTTGGGCGCTGGACCGGCACACGTTCGGCCGCCCGCTGGCCTCCTACCAGGTGCTCAAACACAAATTCGCCGACATGAAGCTGTGGCTGGAAGCCTGCCGGGCCACCACGGTCGCGGCGGTCGCCGACATCGACGCTGGTGCACCGGCAGCGGGGCTTTCGGCAAGCGTCGCCAAGTCCTACGTCGGTGAGATGGCCGGCCAGATCATTCAGGCGTGCGTGCAGATGCACGGTGGCATCGGCGTCACCTGGGAACACGACCTGCACCTGTACCTTCGCCGAGTTACGTTGTATCGCTCCATGTTCGGGACGCCCGAGGAACACAATCGGCTGGTGTATGCGTGGCACGCGGGCGCCAAGACGAGCCGCGCCGGCCAATGACGCCGACCGAAACCGTCGCGGAATTCGCGACCCGGGCCAGGGCTTGGTTGGCCGAGAACATGCCTGCGATCGACCCGGATTGCCCGCCGACCGCCCCGCGTGACGACGAGCGGGCCTGGGCCCGGGCGCGCGAGCTGCAAAAGCGGCTCCACGAAGGCGGATTCGCCGGCATCTGCTTCCCCCGCGAGTACGGCGGGCTGGGACTGGACTACGAATACCAGAAGGCCTTCGACTCCGAATCCCTCGGTTACGAGATGCCGTTGATCCTCAACACCCCGACGTTGACCATCTGCTGCGCCACTCTGCTCGACACCGGCAGCGACGCCCAGAAGAGGAAGCACATCGGCGCCGCTTTGCGCGGCGACGAGGTCCTGGTGCAGTTGTTGAGCGAACCCAGCGGCGGGTCGGATCTGGCCGGCGTCATCACCCGCGCCGAACGTCACGGCGACCGCTGGGTGATCAACGGCGCCAAGACATGGAGCACGAGCGCGTTCGCCGCCGACTATGGATTGTGTCTGGCCCGCACCAATTGGGATGTGCCCAAGCATGAAGGCCTGACCATGTTCCTGGTGCCCATTGGCCACCCGGGTATCACGTTGCGGCGCATCACCATGCTGAGCGGTTCCACGGAGTTCTGCGAGGAGTTCCTGGACGGGGTGGACGTCGGCGACGACGCCGTCATGGGCGAGGTCGACGGCGGCTGGGCGGTGGCGTCGCGGCAGTTGTACCACGAGCGCCGGGCGGTGGGACAGGGCTCGGAGTTCGCCAGCGGGCGCGGCAGTGAGGGCGGGAACGCCAATCCCGTCGACTATGTTGACCTGGCGGCCAGGACCGGCCGGGCCGACGACGAGTACGTGCACGAAATGGCCGGCCGAGTGCTGGTCCACCGTGCGGTGGCCGAGCAGTTGATCGGGCACGTGTATCGCAGTGTCCGCGACGGCGGGTTGCCGCCCGCTGCCGGAACGCTGATCAGGCTGTTTCACGCCGAAACCGTGAGCCTGGACGTGGACACGGCGCTGGCGATCGCCGGTGCCGCCGGTGTCGTGGGGGAGCCCGGCCACGGCTTGGAAGCCGGGTTGCGTTACCTGTCCCGGCAGACCGTCGCCATCGGTGGCGGCACAACCGAGATGGCCCGCAACGTCATCGGCGAGCGGGTGCTGGGCTTCCCGCGGGAATACGCCGCGGACCGCGGGGTGCCGTTCGGCGAAGTCCGGCGCGAACGGCCGCGCTAGCTTTCGCGCTGATCGTCAAGTCTGACATTTGGGCATGATCGTATAGCCGAGCTGTGGGCTCGGTTTTTGCGCGCGATGAACAAGGGGATCGT
>NZ_JBMIOP010000289.1:0-2301 GCF_049197365.1 Mycobacterium sp. THU-M104 | reverse complement strand
GCTGGCCGGTGACGACCTGGCGGGTTCGGTGATCCGGGGCAGCGCCACACCGGCGGGCAAGACCGTGTTCGTGTTCCCCGGCCAAGGCTCCCAATGGGTGGGCATGGGTGTCGAATTGCTTTCCACTGCGCCTGTTTTCGCGCAGCGCATCGCGGAGTGCGCGGAGGCCTTCTCGGAGTTTGTCGACTGGTCGCTGATCGACGTGCTGCGCCAGGCGCCGGGCGCCCCGGGCCTCGACCGCGTCGACGTCGTCCAGCCGGTGCTGTTCGCGGTGATGGTCTCGCTGGCCGAGTTGTGGAAGTCCGTCGGCGTCAGCCCGGACGCCGTGATCGGACACTCGCAGGGCGAGATCGCCGCGGCCTGCGTCGCCGGGGCGCTGTCCCTGCCCGACGCCGCCCGCGTGGTGACGTTGCGCAGCAAGCTGTTGCGGTCGCTAGCCGGTCCCGGCGGCATGGTGTCCATCGCCTGCGGCGCCGAACGGGCGCGGGAGTTGTCGGCGCCCTACGGTGAACGCATCGGTATCGCGGCAGTCAACGGCCCCGCCGCGGTGGTGGTCTCGGGCGAAGTGGGTGCGCTGGAGGACCTGATACGGATCTGCGCCGACCAGGGGCTGCGCACCCGACGGATCGAGGTGGACTATGCGTCGCATTCGGTCGAGGTCGAAGCCATCAGCGCGGAACTCATCGAGGCGCTGTCGGGTATCGAGCCGCGTTCCTCACGTACCGCCTTCTTCTCCACGGTGACCGGAAGCCGCATCGACACAGCGGGTTTGGACGCCGAATACTGGTACCGCAACATCCGTCAGACCGTGCAGTTCGAGCAGGCCGTCCGCAGCGCCTGCGAGCACAACTACCGCACGTTCATCGAATCCAGTCCGCATCCGGCACTGATCGCCGGGATCGAGGACACCTGCAACGAGTGCGCCGGCGGCGATGCCGCCGCGATCGTGGTCCCCACCCTGGGCCGCGAAGAGGGCGGACTGGACCGCTTTTTCGCGTCGGCCGCCACCGCGTTCGTTGCGGGCGTGGGCGTCGATTGGCGCGGTGCATTGGACGGGGCACGCTTCGTCGAGCTGCCGACCTATGCCTTTGAGCGGCGCCGGTTTTGGCTCTCGAACGAGGGCTTCGGGGCCGATGCCGCCGGTCTGGGGCTGGGTGCGGGCGACCACGCCTTGCTCGGTGCGGTCGTGGAGTTGCCGGCCTCCGGCGGGGTGGTGCTGACGGGCCGGCTGGCGCCCGGCGCGCACGAGTGGATGGTCGACCACACGGTCTGCGGGGTGCCGGTGTTCCCCGGTGCCGGTTTCGTCGAGCTGGCGATCCGCGCCGGCGACGAAGTCGGCTGCCCGGTCGTCGACGAGTTGACGCTGCGAGCGCCGTTGCTGCTGCCCGCTCCCGGGGATTCCGTGGCGCTGCACGTCGTGGTGGGCACCCCTGAGGATTCGGGACGGCGCAGCGTTTCGGTGTATTCCCGCGCCGGCGCGGCCCCGGGATCGGACTGGGTGTGCCACGCCGAGGGCATGCTGGGCTCCGGCTCGGTGGCGCCCAGCGCGGACCTGTCGGTGTGGCCGCCGGCCGGCGCCGTCGCCGTGGACTCTGGCGGCGGATACGAGCGGCTCGCGGCCCGTGGATACGGCTACGGCCCGGCGTTCAGGGGATTGACCGCGGCATGGGTTCGCGGCGCCGAGGTGTTCGCCGAGGTGCAGCTGCCCGACGCCGCCGGTGGTGTCAACGGTTTCGGGATGCACCCGGCGCTACTCGACGCGGCGATGCACGCGCTGATCGTGGCCGACCGGACCGGCCCGCGGACGAGCGAAGTGCTGTTGCCGTTCTCGTGGCAGAACGTGTCGCTGCACGCGGCCGGCGCATCGGCGGTGCGGGTCCGGATCGCGCCCGCCGGGCAGTCCGCCGTCTCGATCGAGCTCGCCGACGGGCTGGGCCTGCCGGTGATGTCGGTGGGTGCGATGGTGGCCCGGCCGGTCAGCGATCGGCAGCTGCGGGCGGCGGTCTCGGGTTCGTCCCCGGACCGGCTCTTCGAGCTGATCTGGTCGCCGGCTTCGTCGACGCCGGCCGCCGAGAACGAAGCCCATGTCAACGAGGTCTTCGAATCCGTTGCGGCCGATGTGCTCCCGGTAGTCGACGTGTACGCGCGTACGCACCAGGCGCTGGCCGTCGTGCAGTCCTGGGTCACCGAGCGCGACACGGGTGTGCTGGTGGTGTCGACGCGGGGTGCGGTGGCGTTGCCGGGGGAGGACGTGGGGGATTTGGCGGGTGCGGCGGTGTGGGGGTTGGTGCGTTCGGCGCA
>NZ_JBMIOP010000288.1:0-13513 GCF_049197365.1 Mycobacterium sp. THU-M104 | reverse complement strand
ACAGCCGGTCCGCGAACTTGTCGATGACGGCCTTGCGGCGCAGCTTCAGGCTCGGCGTCAGATCGCCGGACTCGACCGAGAGCTCGTGGTCGGCGATCGCGAACTTCTTGATCTGCTCCCAGCGGTTCAACTCCGAGTTGAGCGCGTCGATGTATCCCGCGATGAGCTCCCGCGTCCTCTCGTCGCGCGCGATCTCGGGAAACGACTTGTCCGCCAAGCCGTTCCTGGCGGCCCAGTCCGCGATCGCTTCACCGTCGAGACTGACCAGCGCCACGCAGTAAGGCTTGCCCTCCCCGTAGACGAGCAGCTCGCTGACATACGGGCACATGCCCTTGAACTTCGCGTCGATCGCCGACGGGGCGACGTATTTGCCCTGCGAGGTCTTGAACATGTCCTTCTTGCGGTCGGTGATCCTCAGGAACCCGTCGGCGTCGATCTCCCCGATGTCACCGGTGTGGAACCAGCCCGCGGCGTCGAGCGCTTCGGCGGTGGCGTCAGGCAGTTCGTGGTACGCGGTCATCAACCCCGGCCCTTTGAGCAGGATCTCGCCGTCGCCGGCGATCCTCACCTCGGTCGCCGGGAACGGCCAGCCGACCGTCCCGAAGCGGTAGGCGTTGGGGCGGTTGATGAATGACGCGGCCGCGGTCTCGGTCAGGCCGTAGCCCTCGAGGACGATGATGCCGACGGCGTCGAACCACCGCGCGACGTCGCGGTCCAGGGCGGCGGCCGCCGAGACGAAGAACCGCAACCGGCCGCCGAAGCGCTGCCGGATGGTGTTCAGCACCAGGCGGTCGGCGACCTTGTAGGCCAGCGTGGACCCCAGCGACGGTCGCCTCCCGGCCTGCCGGGCCTCGGATACGTTCTTGCCGACCCGGATCGCCCAGTCGAACATCGTCTTCGTCAGCAGTCCACGCTCGGCGGCCATCCCCTCGACGCGGGCATGAGCTTTTTCGAAGATGCGCGGCGCGGCGCCCATGATGGTCGGTCGTACGGCCGCGAGATTGTCCACGATCCTGTCGACCCGGCCGTCGATCGCCGTGGGGAAGCCGACCTGCAGCGGCAACGCCAGCATCACCTTGCCGAAGGCGTGCGCCAGCGGCAGCCACAGAAAGTTCAGGTCGTCGGGCCCGAGGATGTTCAGCGCGTCGATGGCCGCGGCGGTATAGGTCCACGCCCGGTGGGTCAGCCGCACGCCTTTCGGTCGCCCGGTGGTGCCCGACGTGTAGATCAGGCTGGCGAGTTGGTCCGGACCGATGGCCGCTACCCGTTCGGTGACCGCGTCGGGAGCGTCGGCGAGCATTTGCTCACCCATCTGCTCCAATTCGGGTAGCCCGATCACCCAGTCGCCGTCTCCGTTGCCGTCGATGAGTACCACTTTGCTCACATCGGGCAGTTCGGCTCGGCGCTCGAGCAGCTTGTCGAGCTGGGCCTGATCCTCGGCGACGACGACCCGGCTCCCCGAATTGGCGACGATGTAGGCGACATCGGCGGCGTTCGTCGTCGGATACACCGTGGTGGTCGCGGCTCCCGCGCACATCACGGCGAAATCGGCGAGCACCCATTCGTAGCGCGTCGACGAGGCGAGCGCCACCCGGTCCTCCGGCGTTATCCCCAGCGCGATCAGCCCGGCGGCGATGTCGGCGACGCGTTCGCCGACCTGCTGCCACGTCACGCTGTCCCAGCCGTGGTCCTGCGGGTACCGGAAGGCTTCCGCGCCCGGGGTGGCGGCGACGCGGTCGAGGAACATCTGCGCCACCGAGGGCGCGCGATTGTCGATCTTGGTGAAGTCCGGCCTCTCCAGCGAGGCAAGTGATGCTTTCATCTCGGTAATCCATTGGTGCCGTTCCGAATACCGCGCGGTCGCTTATCGGTAAGCTGATCCTGCGGCGTCCCGGGCCCCGAATATAGAGACGAAAGTCACCCGATTCGCCGGGTCTGACAAGGCGCCGCGCAACCGCCGAATTGTTCACGCGGCAGGGCCTTTTGTCACCGCGCCTACCAGCCAAGTGCCCCGGCGCGGGGTCCGCCGCTCGCGTAGCGTACGGCGCGTGACGAGGCACCGGAATCCGTGATATGACCCGTCGTGGCAGCCGACCCGGGCCGGAGGTGGCCACCGAGCGGGCTGCCACGAGCGCCGTGCGCGCACAGGAGTTGGCCACGCTGGACGTCTTCGCCGGCATTCCGGCGGAGCGCCTCGTTGCGCTGGCCGCCGAGCTGGTGCCCTTGTGCGCCGCCCCCGGCGAGGTCCTGATCCGGCAGGGAGAGCGCGCGACGTCGTTTGCGATCATCACCTCGGGCCGCGTCGCGGTCAGCCACCTCGGCCCGCACGGCCAGGTCGCCGAGACCGAGCTTCAGTCCGGAACCTTCGTGGGCGAAATCGCCTTGCTGCGAAGCGCACCCCGAACGGCGACGGTGACGGCGAAGGACGAGGTCTGCGGGTACACCGGATACGAAGGCGCCTTCGACCGCATGCTGGCCATGCCGGTCGTCGCCGAGCGGATGGTCCGCACCGCGCGGCAGCGGCTGGCCGTCTACGTCGCTCCGATCCCGGCGTCGACCTCCGACGGTGCCGCGCTGTTGCTGCGCCCGGTCCTGCCCGGCGACGCCGAGCGGTTCAAGAGCGACGGTTCCTTCTCGCGCCAGACGCTTTACCGCCGTTACCAGGGCGGCACCCCGACCGACGCCCGGCTGGCGTACCTCTTCGAGGTCGACTACGTCGACCATTTCGTCTGGATCGTCACCGAGGGTTCACAGGGGCCGGTCATCGCCGACGCACGCTTCATCCGGGACAAAGACGACCACGGTTCGGCGGAGGTCGCGCTCACCGTGGCCGACGCCTACCAGGGCCGCGGAATCGGGACGTTGCTGCTGGGCGCACTGGCGCTCACCGCCCGCATCGACGGCGTCGAGCGGTTTCACGCTCGCGTGCTGTCGGACAACCCGCCCGCCCGCGCGTTGGGCGACAAGGTGAACGCCCGCTGGCAGCACGAGGAACCCGGGGTGGTCACGACGACGGGGGAGATCCCCGCCGACGCCGACGTGCCCCTGGAACCCGATATGTGCAGGCGGATCCGGTGCGTGGCCTACCAGGTGATCCACGCGTTCGACTGAGTTCCGCCAAGCGAGTGGGCCAGGACGGAAAATTCGATGGATCCGCAGAAAAAACTCGCCGGCGATCTCGAGTTGTTGCTCGGTGAGGTCGGCCGCAACCCCGAGGACACCCGGTCGGTCCTGCATTTGGGCCAGACCTACTACGACATGGGTGATTTCGTCAACGCGCGCAAGTGGTATGCGCGGCGGGCGGAGATGGGCGGCTCGACAGAGGAGATCTATCACGCGCTGTACCAGGTTGCGGCCTCGATGATGCAACTCGGGGCACCGTGGCCGGGAACGCAGGACGTTCTCCTGCAGGCATGGGACGTCCGACCCAATCGGGCGGAGCCGCTGTATGTCATCGCCCAGCAGCATCGCGGCAATCAGCGCTACCGGCTCGGTTATCTGTTCGCCAGGGTTGCCCGCCGAAATTCCGTTCCCCGAGTCGGATACGTTGATGGCCCCGGCCGATATCTACGTGTGGCGCGCAGCCGAGGAGTGGGCGGCGTGCGCATCGAGGATCGGCAAGCACGCCGAGACGTTTGCCATGTGCCGGATGCTGCTGTCTCGCCCCGGTATCCCCGAGGAGGATCGCCGGCGGATCGCGGCCAACCGCGATGTCTGCGTGCCGATGATGATCGCCGCGGCATCCTCCTACCCCGACACGGTGGTGACGGATTTGGTGCAGCGCAGGGCCGGGAGGCCAAGCGATTCTGACGTGGTCGTCACCGTGGTGGCGGGGCCGGATCGCGGCAGCATCGAACAGACCCTCAAGTCGTTTCTGCACTGCTGCCTTGACGTGTCGCGAGTGGGGCGTTTTCTGGTGTTCGACGCCGGACTCTCAACCGAGGATCGCGCGCTGCTGCAAGACCGCTACGGTTTCCTCGACGTTGTCTCTCTCGGGGCCGAGGATCAGCCGGCGGCCCCGGTCACGTCCTTGCGCGCGCATGTCGACGCCCGGTTCTGGCTGCACCTCGGCCAGGGTTGGCGGTTTTTCGCGCCCGACAGCCTGCTCAGCCGCCTGACCGCGGTGCTGCGGGCCGAAGCCGACGTGATGCAGGTGGGCATCAACTTCGCCGATGCGGTGACGTTGACCGGTGCCTGCGCGGCCGACGATGTGGTCCGTCGTGGTGCCGACACCGGCCGCTACGTCCTGGCTGCCGCGCAGTTCAGCGGGCCGGCCACGTTCGATACCGTACGGCTGGGCCGGGTCGTCACGTCCGGGCGGGGGAGCAGGGAGTCCGGGTTTGGCTGCGCCAGCCTCGACGAAGTGCTCTGCCTCAAGGCGACCGCCGCGCCGACCGGCACCGCCTGAGTCTGCGGAAGTCCCCGTCTCAGCGCTTGGACAACGTTTTCTCGGCCCCCGCGCCGAGGGCGACGGTCAATTCCAGAACGGTCCGGGGGTCGCTGAGCTGCTCGCCGTAGAGTTCGCGCAGTTGACTCATTCGGTAGCGCACCGTCTGAGCGTGGACGAAAAGGTCAGCGGCCACCGCGTCGCGCCTGCCTTGATGCAAGACCCACGACCGCAGGGTCTCGGTGAGCCGCGCGGCGGTGTTGGCCGGCAGCTGCGACAGCGGCGCCAAGGCGCGAGTGCGGAGATCCTCGGCGGCTTCGCGATCGGCGCCGAGCACGAGTTCCACCAGATGGTCGTCTGTGTCGAGCGCGCCGCTGCCCGCTGCGCCCACCAGATCCCGGGCTCGCAGCGCGCGATGATAAGACGACCGGACGTGCATCCACGGGCGCGCGGGCCCCACCCATGCTCGTCGCTGGGACAGCGTCGACATCAGTCGGCTCCGTCGCGGCCCGGCCATATCGGGAACCAGCACCGCCGCGAGCGCCTCCGACGCGTCGATCCCCGGCAGGTCCTCGGTCAGCTGAAGTACTGATTGGCCGAATTGCGCTGCCAGCCCTGGTGTCTGGGCCACCGGAAGCACGACCGCGGTGAGCGAGTCAGGGTGCCGCCAGCCGGCCTTGTCGGCGCCGGCGAGCAGTGTCGCCGCGGGTTCCCCGGCGAGCAGGTCGTGGGCCAACCGGTCGAGGTAGCGCTGGCGAACCCGCCCCGTGGTGGCCAGCTCGTCGGCATGGCCGGACACGCTGGAGGCCGACAGTTCGTCGATGTAGGCGAACACCAACTCGGCGAATCTGGCGATCGTCGACGCGGGAAGCCCCGCGGCCACCGCTGTCGTCGACAACTCGCGCCAGGCCACCCGGGCGCCCACTCGAAAGGCCGACAGCAACGCATCGATGGAGCGGCCTTGACGGGCCTCACCGCGGCCCAGTTCGTAGGCGCCGTCCAGCGCCGGGGACAGCGGCGGTCCGTGGTCGGAATCCTTCGCCCGGGTGGCCAGTCGCAGGAACGCGCCCAGTGATGTCTGCACCGCGTTCTCGATGTTCTGGCCCATCGGTCCGCTGAACGCGTCGGCGTAACTGGGCACCTCGACAGTGATCGCGGTCACGGTGCGTTCGGCCATCGCCGGCAGGATCGCCTCGAGTGCCCTGACCACGGGTTCGTCGAACTGCAACCCGCTCAACCGCAGCGATGGCTCCGACAAAATTATTCCTTTCGAATAAATTTACCTGCGATTTTCACTCGGATAGCTCAAGACTTTACACAAAATGGTCATGACTATGGAGTGATGACCACTCTGGCAACCCGACCGGTACCTCGACCCCCATCCAGGCCGGTCCTCGTCGGCGCAGTGCGCGACCGGGTGCTGCAGCTTGCCGAGCGGATTGCTCTGCCGCTGACCACGCCGCTGATCCCCGCCGACTATCTCGACATGATCGACCCGCTGCGTTCCGGTGCCGACCTGCGCGGGCGGGTCGTCGCGATCCACCCCGAAACCCGCGACGCCGCCACCCTGGTGGTCAAGCTCGGACGCGGTTGGCGTCCGCACCTACCCGGGCAATACGTGCGCGTCGGGGTGGATGTGGACGGTGTGCGCCAGTGGCGGGCGTACTCGCTGACCTCGAAGAAGGACCGGCGCGATGGTTGCCTTGCGATCACCGTGAAGGCGATCCCGGGGGGCGTTGTCAGTAATCACCTGGTGCGCCGTACCGCCGTCGGCGCCGTCATCCAACTGGACCAGGCCGCCGGCGATTTCACCCTCGGCGACCGGGTTCCCGACAAAATTCTGTTTGTCACCGCGGGCAGCGGCATCACCCCGGTCATGGGCATGTTGCGCAACATGGCGGGCGTCGGCGCTCCCGACATCGTTGTGGTGCACTCCGCGCCCACTCCCGACGACGTCATCTTCGGATGGGACCTGCGCATGCTGGCCTATCAGCGTCGAATCACGTTGGTGGAGAAGCACACCGACACAGATGGCATGCTCGACGTTTCGCGCTTGACCGAGATCGTTCCCGATGCCGCCGAGCGCCAGACGTGGGCTTGCGGTCCGGCTGGGCTGCTCGATGCGATCCAAGAGCGCTGGGCCGCGGACGGCATCGCCGAACAGTTGCACATCGAACGGTTCCGCCCCGCCGTCATCACCGCCGGCGAAGGAGGCGCCGTGACCTTTTCCAGAAGCGGTGCCGTCGTGGACGCCGACGGGTCGCAGACGCTGCTCGACGCCGGCGAAGCGGCGGGAGTGTTGATGCCCTCAGGCTGCCGGATGGGCATCTGCTTCGGCTGCGTCGCGCCGCTGCGTCAGGGCGCCGTGCGCGATCTGCGCAACGGCGACCTCACCATCGCCGCCCCAGGCGACGACGTGAAGATCCAAACCTGCGTCTCAGCTGCCGCAGGTGCTTGCGAACTCGACCTCTGAACTGAAGGAGCCAGGATGACTGCCAACGTGACTGCCACTATGACTGCGACACAGACCGACCCGACCGCCCCCCTGTCCGATGAGGACATCGAAAACCTTGGGCGCGAACTCGATGCCATCCGGGAGAACATCCTGGCCGGTCGCGGTGAGCGCGACGCCGCCTACATCCGTCGTGTCATCACCGGTCAGCGCAAGCTTGAACTCGCGAGCCGCGCCGTCCTGTTGGTCTCGCTGTTTCCGCCCGCCTGGGTGATCGGCACCTTCGGGCTGTCGATCTCCAAGATCGTGGAGAACATGGAGATCGGGCACAACGTGATGCACGGGCAGTGGGACTGGATGCGCGATCCGAAGATCCACTCGACAACCTGGGAATGGGACAACGCCTCACCCGCGGCGATGTGGAAACACTCCCACAACGAGGTCCATCACACCTACACCAACGTGCTCGGCAAGGACCGCGATCTGGGCTACGGCATCATGCGGGTCGACGAAGATCAGCGCTGGACGCCCTTTTATCTGGCGCAGCCGTTGTGGAACTTCATCAACGCCTGCTTGTTCCAATACGGTATCGCCGCATACGATCTCGAAATCGGCAAGTACCTCAAAGGGCGCAGCGACAAGGACGAGTTCCGGCGACAGGGCGCCACAGTGCTCGCCAAGGTGCGCAAGCACCTGATGCGAGACTACGTGCTACATCCGCTGTTGTCGGGTCCCTCAGCGCCTACGACGTTGACCGCGAATGTGACCGCGAATCTGGTCCGAAACCTGTGGACCCATTCGGTGATCATGTGCGGGCACTTCCCCGAGGGCGTGCAGACCTACGAGAAGTCGTCGATCGACGGGGAGACGCGCGAGCAATGGTACCTGCGGCAGATGCTCGGCTCGGCGAACATTTCCGGCAATGCTCTGCTGCACTTCATGACGGGGAATCTGTCGTTCCAGATCGAGCACCATCTGTACCCGGACCTGCCCAGCAACCGCTACCAGGAGATCGCCCCGAAGGTTCAGGAGATCTTCGAGCGCAACGGGCTCACCTACACCACCGGAAGCCTGCCTCGTCAGGTGGCCTCGGCGTGGAAGAAGGTGTTCCGGTTGTCGCTGCCCAACGATTTCCCGCGCAAGGCGTCGCAGGCTCTCCAGCCCGCCGCGATCAGGGACGCGATCTTCGCCGGGCCGCGCCGAGAGGCGCAGGCCGCCTGAGTCGCGGTACGGGGATTCGGTAGAGCGCTCAGTCCCCGAGCGCCGGGCCCGTTCCCCGCGACGGTTTCACGACGCGGTGGGCGGGGTCGCCGACGCCCACATGGGTCATGACATGGTCCAGCACCAGGTCGGAGAGATCGCCGTCGTCGGCGACACGGGCGAGTCCATGCCGCCGCAGGAACGTATCGAGGCGGCGGTCCGGTGACCAGTCGGCGTAAATAGGGCCGGCATATCGCGAGTCCAGAAACTCGCTGGCCAGATCGTCCAAGTCGGAATCGGTCAACAACAGCGGTAGATGGCCACCCATAGTCGCCTGCTCCTTTGTTCAGCCGCGACCGCACCTGCCCAGTCACGTCAGACGGGCGCCATTGTGCCATCGCGCGGCCGACGGTGGAAGGGTTCATAGTCATCTCTGAGGAACGGTCATCTCTGAGGAACGGTCATCTCTGAGGAACGGTCATCTCTGAGGAACGCGCCGCAAGAACATCCGCGGGGCGAAACGGCGCGGCCGCGAGGACCATCGACCCTGTCGGACCGCGGGGTCCGCCGCGCAGACTCGAACCGTGGCCTACGTCAGGAAACGAATCGCCCAGGCGGCGGCGCTGACCGGTCTGCTCTACGCCGCACGGCGGTACTACCGAAACTGGGGCGCGACCAAGGCGGAGTGTCAGATGACGCTGCCGGGCGACACCCTGGTGGGCGATCCCGCTATCCAGACCACCGAGGCGCTGTACGTCGACGCGCCCGTCGCCGCTGTCTGGCCCTGGCTGGTCCAGATGGGTCAGGACCGGGGCGGGTTCTACGGCTGCGCGGAGCTCAAAGACCTGCTGGGCCTCGCGCATCGAGACGCCGAACGCATCCAACCCGAGTGGCAGCAGCGTGCCGTCGGGGACGTCGTGCGTCTGGCTCCCGCGGGCTGGATGGGGCTGCCGGGAGGCGTGGCGCTGACCGTCGCCGAGGTCGTGCCCGGAAAATACCTCGTGCTGCAGGCCGCCCGGCCGGAACTGCGCTGGAACGCGGTCTGGTCATTCCACCTGCAGCCACACTGGGAGGACCGCGTGCGGCTCCTCACCCGCACCAGGATCTCGCTGCGTCACCCCGGCGAAGTCTTCGCCATGGAGCTGGTCCGGCCGCTGGTCGCGCTGAGCACGCGCGGCTTGCTGCTGGGTATCAAGCATCGGGTGGAGCGGCGGCCTGCGCCCGGCCCGGTGCGGTCCCGCTTCGCTAGCGAAAACAATTGACGCACCGAACGTCTGGAGTTGCTGGGCCCGGGCGTTGGTGCCCGGGCCGAGGCGGATCCGGTTATTTGTTGATGGCGATCCTGACGTGCTTCTCGGCGGGCGCCGGCTTCGAAATCGCCACCGAGACAATCAGGATGCCCTTGTCGTAGGTGGCCTTGATGTCGTCTTCGTCGGCGCCGGCCGGCAGTGGCACGGTGCGAACGAACGAGCCGTAGGAGAATTCCGAACGGCCGTCGAACTCCTTCTTCTCACTGCGTTCGGCCTTGATGGTGAGCTGCCCGTCGCGGACCGTGATGTCGACGTCCTTGGCCGGGTCGACGCCGGGAATCTCGGCGCGCACCTCGTAACGGTCGTCCTTGATCTCATCTTCCAGCCGCATCAGCCGGGTGCCGAACATCGGGCGGATCCCGGCGAACGACGGGAACCCCGCCAGCAGATCGGAGATCTCCGGGAACAGCGAATGTGGCTTGTGCGCCACCGGCAGGGTATTGGTCATCGTATTGGTCATCGTGTCCTCCTCGGGTGTGGTTCACTGACGCAACGCCTTCGATCCGACCGCCATCCCGGGCGGCACGGTAGGGGCGGAAGTCCTCACTGGGTGGTGAATTTCGACCGGACGCGGGATACCTGCGGCCTCGTCTGCCAATTCGGGAAGCCGCGGGCCGATCGGCCGCTCCGGCGAGGCCGAACGACCCTAGTCCCGGCCGCGGCTCCGGTCTACTTTTGCGGTGGCGGCGAATGCGTGCATCAACCGAAGATGTTGTTCGGCAGGGGTTGTGGAGGTTCCGGCATGGGAGATGCGATCCCGCTGGGTCGGATCGCCGGCTTTGCGGTGAAAGTCCACTGGAGTGTGCTGGTCATCCTGTGGCTGTTCACCTGGAGCCTGGCAAGCACGTTGCCCAGCGCTGTAAAAGGCTATTCGCCCGCCGGCTACTGGCTGGCCGGTGCGTGCGGCGCCCTGGTGCTGCTCGCGTCGTTGCTGGCTCACGAGCTCGCGCACGCCGTCGTCGCCCGCCGCGTGGGGGTGTCGGTGGGAAGTGTGACGCTGTGGCTGTTCGGCGGGGTGACCACTTTGGGCGGCGAGGCCAAGACCCCCAAGGCGGCCTTCCGGATCGCCATCGCCGGCCCGGCCACCAGCTTGGCGCTGGCGGCGATGTTCGGCGGGCTGGTCGCGGGGCTGCAGGCCGCGCACGCCGCCCCCATCGTGGTGGGCGTTTCGTCCTGGCTGGCGATGATCAACCTGGTGCTGGGCCTGTTCAACCTGTTGCCGGGCGCACCGCTGGATGGCGGTCGGGTGCTGCGTGCCTACCTGTGGCGCCGCCACGGCGACGTCGTGCGTGCCGGCATCGGGGCGGCGCGCGCCGGACGGGTGGTGGCCTACGTCCTGATCGCGCTGGGGCTGGCCGAGTTCGTGACGGGTAGCCTCGTCGGCGGCGTCTGGCTGGCGTTCATCGGTTGGTTCATCTTCGCCGCCAGCCGCGAGGAGGAGACGCGGATATCGACCCAGCAGCTCTTCGCCGGGGTCCGCGTCGCCGACGCGATGACGGCCCGTCCGCACCGCGCGCCCGGGTGGATCAGCGTCGACGATCTGATCCAGCGCTACGTGCTGGGCGACCGCCATTCGGCATACCCGGTCGAGGATCGGGACGGGTCGATCGTGGGGTTGGTGACTTTGGCTCAGCTGCGCGACGTCGCACCCGTTCGGCGCCCCACCACGACCGTGAACGACATCGCGCTGCCGCTGCACGCGGTGCCGACCGCGGCACCGCAGGAGTCGTTGAGCGCCCTGCTCGAACGGATGGCGGCGGTCGGTCCGCGCAGCCGGGCCCTGGTCGTCGACGGCGGCCAGGTGGTCGGCATCGTCACACCCAGCGACATCACCCGCCTGCTCGACGTCTACCGGCTCGCGCAACCCGCTCCGGTCCCGGCCCTCGAGCGCGGTCCCAACGAAAGGTATTCCCGCGCAGAGCGTCCCGGCGCCTGACTTTCCGGCCTTCGCCGCCAGGTCGACACCTCATGTCCCTCGGTCCCACGGATGTTCTTTTCACGAGCGGTATTGTTGAAAAGCCGGTGCCTGAGGTGCGCCGCCGGTACTTCCGAAGGAACACGATGCACGCATGATGTTCGAGGTCACCCCAGCGCGGGAATCAGTCGGCCGCCGCCGCAAGGTGCTGCAGGTGTTGCGGGCGTCGCCCGATCCGATGAGCATCGCCGCGATCGCCGAGGTGCTGCGCGTGCATCCCAACACCGTCCGGTTCCACCTCGACATACTGCTCGGGGACGGCCAGGTGGAGCGGGTCGATCCGGGCCGCAAGGGGCCCGGGCGCCCGGCGCTGATGTTCCGGGCGGTCCGGCAGATGGATCGCGGGGGAGCGCGGCACTACCGGATGCTCGCCGAGATCCTGTCGGAGGCGCTTGCGTCCGAACGGGATCCACGGGCCAAGGCGCTGGGCGCCGGGCGCGCCTGGGCTCACAAGACCCAGTCCGCCGCTCAGCGGCCGGTCGCGGAAACCATCGGAGCCGCGGAGGCCGTCGATCGACTGTTCGGCCTGCTCGACGACCTCGGATTCGCCCCCGAGTACCGCACGGCCGAGGGGCGGGAGCAGATCGGCTTGCGGCACTGCCCTTTCCTGGAGATCGCCGAAAACGACACCGGCATCGTCTGCCCCGCCCACCTCGGCGTGATGCAGGGCGCCTTGGCGGCCTGGGGGTCGCCGGTCTCGGTGAGCAGCCTCGACGCGTTCGTCCAACCCGATCTGTGCGTGGCGCACCTGACGCCGCGCGCGGACGCCCGATGATCGGCGCGTCGGCGGTTGCGGTTGCGGTTGCGGTCACCTTTGTCTGGCTGGGCATGGTGCTGGCCATCTCGTTCCTGGAGGCGCCGCTGAAGTTCCGTGCTCCCGGTGTAACGCTGCCGCTCGGGCTGGGCATCGGCCGCCTGGTCTTCCGCGCGCTCAATGCCGTCGAGATCGGCTTCGCCGTCGTGATCGTGGCGACCGTGGCCGCCGGCCCGGTACCGGTGCGATCCGCCGTGGCGCTGGGCGTGGCCGTTGCGGCGCTCCTGGCCCAGCTGCTGGCGGTGCGTCCCTCGCTGACCGCTCGTTCCGACCAGGTACTCGCCGGACTGGACGCGCCACGCTCTCGCGCCCACTACTTCTACGTCGGTTTGGAAGTGCTCAAGGCGATGGCGTTGGTCGTAGCGGGGGTATCCCTGCTAGCCGGTTGACCGTTCGGCCCCCACCCGCAATCCCAGTGGCCCGCACAGGCGACGCCGTCAGGGACTCCGTGGCCCTGCCGGGCGTCAGACGGCGCGCAGATAGCGCCTGGCGATGAGACGCTGGGCCACCGGCACCACCGGCCCGCCCGCCTTGCTCCACCAGGTCGCAGGACGGGAGAACGACGACACCTCCGCGAACACCGCGGCGGTGGCCGGGTCGTGGCGCACGACGAAGCGTTCCTCGCCGGACTCCGGGTGACCTGGAAGCGTGCCGTAGCCGAAGCCCCGGATGTCGGGTTCGTCGACGACGTACACTACGCGGCACGGTGCGGGCAGAAAACCCATCCGCACCACCACTACCGCGTCCAGGACCACGGTCTGTGAACTGGCCTGTACCCGCAGGCCCGACCCGCGTTGCATCCCCCAGCGCATGACGGCGTCGGCGGCCTGCTCGAATCGCTTCCGCCCGGTGCCGATCCGGGCCTCCACGTGGAGGTGGCCGTACCCGGCGGGTCGCCGGCCGGCGGCCGTCGCACCCACCTCGGGATAGGTGAGCGGAAGTTGTTCCAGCTCTCGTAGGTCCACCCGCCCAGCTTGCCACGCCGGGATGCGCGGTCCGGTTTCCGGCGTACGGTCGACGATGTGACCACACAGCGTTTTGCCCACGCGCCCGAAACGTTCACCATCGGCGGCGACCTGAGCGTCAACCGGCTCGGTTTCGGCGCCATGCGCCTGACCGGCAAGGGGGTATGGGGCCCGCCCGCCGACCGCGGCGAATGCGTCCGGGTGCTGCGGCGCGCCGCCGAGTTGGGCGTCAACTTCATCGACACCGCCGACTCGTACGGCCCCTACGTGTCCGAAGAGATCATCCGCGAAGCCCTGCATCCCTATCAGGGCCTGGTGATCGCGACCAAGGCCGGACTGCTGCGCACCGGCCCGGACGTCTGGGTTCCGCTGGGAAATCCGACGTATCTGCGCCAGGAATGCGAGATGAG
>NZ_JBMIOP010000242.1:0-8653 GCF_049197365.1 Mycobacterium sp. THU-M104 | reverse complement strand
GCGGTGGAGTTACCGAAAACCAATGCAATGGTGGGGATCCCGGCCGCCGAGAGCCGGGTGAGGTCGCGGAACATCTGCCCGCCGGGGATGAAGACCTTTTTCTGCGTGGGCAGGTCCGCGCCGCCGGACTCGACCAGCGAGATGACCGGGAGCCGGTTTTCCAGGGCGATCTTCTTGGCCCGCAGTATTTTGCGCAGCGTCCACGGGTTGCTGGTCCCGCCTTTGACCGTAGGGTCGTTGGCGACGATCATGCACTCCACGCCGGATACCGCGCCGATGCCGGTGACCAGGCTCGCGCCGACCTGAAAGTCGCTGCCCCAGGCCGCCAGCGGGCACAACTCCAGAAACGGGGAATCGGGGTCGACGAGCAGTTCGATGCGTTCCCGCGCCGTCAGCTTGCCGCGGTCGTGGTGACGCTCGACGTACTTGGTGCCGCCGCCCGCGAGCGCTTTGGCCAGTTCCGTGTCGATCTCGCCGAGCCTGGTGCTGGTCACCGACGCCGCCTCGGCGTAGGTCGGTGACTGTGGATCGAGCGAGGATTGCAGCACTGTCATGGTTGGTATCCCAGGGTTTTGGCGGCCAGCGCGGTGAGGATCTCGGTGGTGCCGCCGCCGATGCCCAGGATGCGCATGTCCCGGTACTGGCGTTCGACTTCGGATTCGGCCATGTAGCCCATCCCGCCGAACAGCTGGACGGCTTGATTCGCGACCCACTCGCCGGCCTCCACGGCGGTGTTCTTGGCGAAGCACACCGGGGCGATCAGGTTGGTCTCGCCGGCCAGTTGGCGCTCCACCACGTGGTGCGCGTAGACGCGCGCGACGTCGATGCGGCGCGCCATCTCGGCCAGGGTGTTCTGCACCGACTGGCGCGAGATCAGCGGGCGCCCGAACGTCTCCCGGTCGCGGCACCACTGCACCGTGAGGTCCAGGCACCGCTGCGCACTCGAATACGCTTGGGCGGCAAGGCCGATGCGTTCAGCGACGAACGCTTGCGCGATCTGGGCGAAGCCACTGTTCTCGGTGCCGACGAGATTGTCCGCGGGCACGCGAACATCGGTGTAGGACAGCTCGGCGGTGTCCGAGGAGCGCCAGCCCATCTTGTCCAGCTTGCGGCTCACCTCGAACCCCGGGCTGCCTTTCTCGACCACCAGCAGCGACACCCCGGCCGCGCCGGGGCCGCCGGTGCGCACCGCGGTGACGACGTAGTCGGCGCGCACCCCGGAGGTGATGTAGGTCTTGGCGCCGTTGACCACGTAGTAATCGCCTTCCGGACCGGAACGGTGCACCGCGGTGGTCCGCAGGTGGCCGACGTCCGAGCCGCCGCCGGGCTCGGTGATGGCCAGGGCGCCGATCTTTTCGCCGGCCAGCGTGGGCCGGACGAACTCGTCGATGAGGCGCGCATCGCCGGTGGCGATCATGTGCGGCACCGCGATGCCGCACGTGAACAGGGAGGCGAACACGCCGCCCGGAGCCCCGGCCGCATGCACCTCCTCGCAGATGACCACCGCGTCGGCGCCGTCCCCGCCGCCGCCGCCGACCGCCTCGGGGAAGCCCGCGCCCAGCAGCCCCGCCGCCCCGGCACGCCGGTGCAGGTCGCGCGGCAGCTCGCCGGCGCGTTCCCAGGCGTCAGCGTGCGGCAGGACCTCCCGTTCGGTGAACGAGCGCACCGTGTTTCGCAGCTGGTCGCGCTCCGGGGTGTTCCACAGGGTCATAAAAGCCTTTCCGGCACCTCGAGGTAGCGGCTGCGCAGCCATTCGCCCAAACCCTTGGCCTGGGGGTCGAACCGGGCCTGGTAGGCCACGCCCTGGCCCAGCATGCCGTCGATGACGAAGTTCACCGCGCGCAGGTTGGGCAGCACGTGGCGGGTGACGGCCAAGCCCGCCGCCTCGGGCAGCAGTTCCTTGAGGACCTCGACGGTCAGCGTGTGTGCCAGCCACCGCCACTGCTCGTCGGTGCGCACCCAGACTCCGACGTTGGCCGAGCCGCCCTTGTCGCCGCTGCGGGCCCCGGCGATGCGGCCCAGCGGGACACGGCGCGTCGGGCCGACTCCGAGCGGCTCGGGCAACGGGGGCTCCTCGGCCGGTGACAACTCGAGAGTTTGGGTGGCGCATGCGATTGCGGTGCGGATGCCGTCAGCGTGCACGGCGATGTGCGGCACCCGGGCGGCGTCGACGTAGCCGGCAGTGAACACGCCGTACACCTGGCCCTCGCCCGGAGGGGCGGTCACGTGGAAGCCCGGGTAGCTGGCAAGGGCCAATTCGACTGCGGCCGAGGAGAACTGGCGTCCGACCTTGGCGGGATCGGGATCGCGCACGACACAGTGCAACAGCGCGCTGGCGGCCTCCTCGGTGTCGGCGTCGGCGTGGTCGGTGCGGGCCAGGGTCCACACCAGCTCGGCGGGCTCGACGGTGAGCGCGGACGCGAGCTGGTGGCGCACCAGTTCGGCCTTGGCCTCGACGTCCAGACCGGTCAGCACGAACGTCATCGCGTTGCGGTACCCGCCGATGGCATTCAGCGACACCTTCAGGGTGGGCGGTGGCGGCTCGCCGCGCACACCGCTCACGCGGACCCGGTCGGGTCCGTCGGAGGACAGCTCGACGCTGTCCATGCGGGCGGTGACGTCCGGGTTGGCGTAGCGGGCGCCGCCGATCTCGTAGAGCAACTGCGCGGTGACGGTGTCGACGCTGACCAGCCCGCCGGTGCCGGGATGTTTGGTGATCACCGACGACCCGTCGGCCTGGATCTCGGCCAGCGGGAAGCCGGCGTGGGTGAGCTCGGGTACTTCGGTGAAGAACGAGTAGTTGCCGCCGGTGGCCTGGACGCCGCATTCGATGACGTGGCCGGCGACCACGGCGCCGGCGAGTCGGTCGTAATCGCGGCGGCCCCAACCGAAGTGCGCGGCCGCGGCCCCGACCGTCACCGAGGCGTCGGTGACCCGGCCGGTGACGACGACGTCGGCCCCGGCGCCCAGGCAGTCGACGATGCCCCACGCACCGAGGTAGGCGTTGGCCGTCAGCGGCGACCCGAGCCCGAGTTCCGTCGCGCGCGACGCCAGGTCGTCGCCCTCGACGTGCGCGACGCGGACGTCGACACCCAACCGCGCGGCCAGGGCGCGCACCGCGTCGGCCAGTCCGGCGGGATTCAGACCGCCGGCGTTGGCGACGATGCGGACCCCGCGGTCGCGGGCCTCGCCCAGGCAGTCTTCGAGCTGGGTGAGGAAGGTCTTGGCGTAGCCGCGATCCGGGTGCTTCATCCGGTCGCGTCCCAGGATGAGCATGGTGAGTTCGGCCAGGTAGTCGCCGGTGATGAAGTCCACCGGGGTGCTCGAGCCGCCGGTGAGCATTTCGCGCATCGCCGACAGGCGGTCGCCGTAGAACCCCGAGCAGTTCCCGATCCGCACCGGAGCGACGGAAGCAGAGGCCATGGGCGCCCTCCGTTCCTCGACTCACCGCTGAGCACAGCGAACCAACCAACTACTCGGTAGGTTAGCGGGTGCGGCCGGTGTCACGTCAAGGGTGCGGCGCCGACGCGCACGGCCCATTTTGGCGACGACGAGGCCACCGACTATCCTGAGGGGCAATCGTCGCTCGTCCGGCCCGCTCGGCCATCCCGCGACATGCCCATCAGAAGTCCCGAACGAGGAGTAAGGCCCGACCATGGCCACACCCAAGCGCAGGATGTCGCGCGCCAACACCCGAAGCCGCCGCGCGCAGTGGAAGGCCGGTCGGACTGAACTCGTCGGTGTCACGGTCGCAGGTCAGCGGCACAAACTGCCGCGCAGGCTGCTCAAGGCGGCCCGCCTCGGCCTGATCGATTTCGACAAGCGTTAATCTTCCCGGACACCCGGCGCGCCTCTCAGGCCGCTCTCAGGCGCCGGGACGACACTAGTGGCCGTGCGGATATTGGTCGTCGACGACGACCGCGCGGTGCGTGAGTCGCTTCGCAGGTCGCTTTCCTTCAACGGCTATTCGGTCGAACTCGCCCATGACGGGGTGGAAGCTCTCGAGAAGATCGCCGCCGAGCGGCCCGACGCTCTGGTCCTGGATGTCATGATGCCGCGGCTGGACGGCTTGGAGGTGTGTCGCCAGCTCCGCAGCACCGGCGACGACTTGCCGATTCTGGTGCTCACCGCCCGCGATTCGGTCTCCGAGCGCGTCGCGGGCCTGGACGCCGGCGCCGACGACTACCTGCCCAAGCCGTTCGCGCTCGAAGAGCTCCTGGCGCGGATGCGCGCCCTGCTGCGCCGCACCAAACCCGAGGACGCCGACGCCGGCGAGTCGGTCGCCTTGCGTTTCTCCGACCTGGCCCTGGACCCGGTGACCCGCGAGGTGACCCGCGGGCAACGGCAGATGAGCCTCACCCGCACCGAGTTCGCGTTGCTGGAAATGTTGATCGCCAACCCGCGCCGCGTGCTCACCCGCAGCCGCATCCTCGAGGAGGTGTGGGGCTTCGACTTTCCCACCTCGGGTAACGCCCTGGAGGTCTACGTCGGATATCTGCGCCGCAAGACCGAGGCCGACGGTGAACCCCGGCTGATCCACACGGTCCGGGGAGTGGGTTACGTGCTGCGGGAGACGCCGCCGTGACGGTCCGTCTCCCGTGATGATCGGGTTCCGTCGGCGACGGCGCGCCCGCCCGCGGGCCACCAGTTCGTTGTCGTTGCGCTGGCGGGTGATGCTGCTGGCGATGTCGATGGTCGCGATGGTTGTCGTGCTGATGGCGTTCGCGGTCTATGCGGTCGTTTCGGCGGCGCTCTACAGCGACATCGACAACCAGCTGCAGAGTAGGGCGCAGCTGCTGATCGCCAGCGGGTCGCTGGCCGCCGACCCCGGGAAGGCCATCGAGGGCACGGCCTATTCGGATGTCAACGCCATGCTGGTCAACCCGGGCCACGCGATCTACACCGCCCAACAGCCGGGCCAGACGCTACCGGTCGGCGTACCGGAGAAGGCCGTCATCAGCGGTGACTTGTTCATGTCGCAGCGCACCGCGTCCGAGCAGCGGATTCTGGCGATCCACCTGCCCAGCGGCAGCTCGCTGCTGATCTCCAAGAGCCTGCGGCCGACCGAAGCGGTGATGACCAAGCTGCGCTGGGTGCTGCTGATCGTCGGCGGGATCGGGGTCGCGGTCGCCGCGGTGGCCGGTGGCATGGTCACCCGGGCCGGGTTGCGCCCGGTGGCCCGGTTGACCGAAGCGGCCGAACGGGTCGCGCGCACCGACGACCTGCGGCCCATCCCGGTGTTCGGCAGCGACGAACTGGCCCGGCTGACCGAGGCGTTCAACCTGATGTTGCGGGCGCTGGCCGAGTCGCGGGAGCGGCAGGCCCGGCTGGTGACCGACGCCGGGCACGAGTTGCGCACGCCGCTGACGTCGCTGCGCACCAACGTCGAACTGCTGATGGCGTCGATGCAACCTGGTGCGCCACGGCTGCCCGAGCAGGAAATGGTCGACCTGCGCGCCGACGTGCTCGCGCAGATCGAGGAGTTGTCCACGTTGGTGGGCGATTTGGTGGACCTCACCCGCGATGACGCCGGGCACGTGGTGCACGAGCCGGTGGACATGTCCGAGATGGTTGACCGCAGCCTCGAGCGAGTCAAGCGGCGGCGCAACGACATCCAGTTCGACGTCCAGGTCGTTCCGTGGCAGGTCCATGGTGACGCGGCCGGGTTGTCGCGCGCGGTCTTGAACCTCATGGACAACGCCGCCAAGTGGAGTCCGCCGGGCGGCCACGTCGGCGTCCGGATGAAGCAGCTCGACGCCTCACACGCCGAACTCGTGGTCTGGGATTACGGCCCGGGAATTCCGCCGCAGGAACGACGTCTGGTGTTCGAGCGGTTCTACCGGTCGACGACGGCACGGGCCATGCCGGGCTCGGGGCTGGGGTTGGCGATCGTGAAACAGGTGGTGCTCAAGCACGGCGGGACGCTTCGCATCGAAGACACCGTGCCCGGCGGGCAGCCTCCGGGGACCGCGATCTACCTGCTGCTTCCCGGCCGGCCGCTGCCGGTTGGGCCGTCCGCGGAGCTCGCCGCCGATTTCGTCCTCGACGAGCCCGGGACCCAACCCGGCCCGGGTGGGTCCGCGCCGGGAGGCTCGGTGAACTCTGGGCAATCGGCGAACGTTATCTCAGCGGACTCTCAGTCCCGGGGCTGATGGTGGAAGTGCAGTTACTGTTGGAATGCAGGTCGAGTCGTGCCCACACCAGCCGACATTCAGAGGAAGAGCGAACTTAGCGACATGACGAATCACCCGAGGTATTCGCCACCGCCGCAGCCGGGCTACCGTGCCGTGACCAGCCAATCAGGTGGCTGCGCCTACCCCCAGGGGCAACAGAACCCGTACGACCAGCACTATGACCAGCATTACGACTGGCGTTATGCGCAGCCCCAGCCGTCACCGACGGCGCAGTACCGGCGGCCCTACGATCCGTTCGGTGGCCGTGGCCCCGGCAGCGCCGGGGTGGGCCCTGCACCAGGCGGTACCGGCGCCGGGCCGATGCCCGGGATGCTGCCGCCGATGGGTCCCCCGGTACGCCAGAAGCGTTCCCGAGGGGGCCTGCTGGCCACCGGTGCGCTGGCCATCGCGGTGGTCTCCGCCGGGATCGGTGGCGCCGCGGCCACGGTCGTCGAGTTGGGCGCGCACTCGACCGGCGGCCACGGCGGGCGCGTTACCGGTGCCGCTCCCAGCGTCCCGGCCGCGAACATGCCGTCGGGCAGTGTCGAACAGGTCGCCGCCAAAGTGGTGCCCAGCGTCGTCATGCTCGAGACCGACCTGGGGCGTCAGTCGGAGGAGGGCTCCGGGATCATCCTGTCCTCCGACGGGCTGATCTTGACCAACAATCACGTTGTCGCGGGTGCGGCCCCGGGCCCGGGGAAGCCGCCCGGTGCCGTAGCCAACCCGGCCCCGAAGACGACGGTCACGTTCTCCGACGGGCGCACGGCGCCCTTCACGGTCATCGGCACCGACCCCACGAGCGACATCGCCGTGATCCGCGTTCAGGGCCTGTCGGCGCTCACTCCGATTGCGCTGGGCTCCTCGTCGGATCTGCGTGTCGGCCAGCCGGTGGTCGCGGTCGGGTCGCCGCTGGGCCTGTCCGGCACGGTGACGACTGGCATCGTCAGTGCACTCAACCGGCCTGTCTCCACGACCGGCGAGGCGGGAAATCAGAACACCGTGCTGGACGCGATCCAGACCGACGCGGCGATCAACCCGGGTAACTCGGGTGGCGCCCTGGTCAACATGAGCGGCCAGCTGGTCGGGGTCAACTCGGCGATCGCCACCCTCGGCGCCGATTCGCCGGATGCCCAGAGCGGGTCGATCGGGCTCGGCTTCGCGATCCCGGTTGACCAGGCCAAGCGCATCGCCGACGAGCTGATCAGCAGCGGCAAGGCGTCCCACGCGTCGCTGGGCGTGCAGGTGACCAACGACAAGGGCTCCCCCGGCGCCAAGATCGTGGCGGTCGTGCAGGGCGGTGCCGCCGCAAGCGCCGGTGTGCCCAAGGATGTCGTCGTCACCAAGGTCGACGACCGTCCGATCAACAGCGCCGACGCGCTGGTCGCCGCTGTGCGTTCCAGGGCGCCGGGTGACAGGATCTCGTTGACGTTCGAGGATCCCGCGGGCGGCGACAGCCGGACCGTCGAGGTCACTCTCGGCAAGGCGGATCAGTGATGAGGGTCGAGACACCCCCGGAAGCCCTGTCGGAGCTCGGATATACGGTTGCTCCTATGGAGACGGGTGCGGAGTTGGTGGTTGGCCGGGCTCTGGTGGTGGTGGTCGATGATCGCACCGCGCACGGGGACGAGGACCACAGTGGACCGCTGGTCACCGAGCTGCTGACCGAGGCGGGGTTCGTCGTGGACGGTGTCGTGGCCGTGGCCGCCGACGAAGTCGAGATCCGCAACGCACTGAACACCGCGGTGATCGGCGGGGTGGACCTGGTGGTCTCGGTCGGTGGCACCGGTGTCACACCGCGCGACGTCACCCCGGAGGCCACCCGGGAGATCCTGGACCGGGAGATCCTCGGCATCGCCGAGGCGATCCGGGCCTCGGGCCTGGCCGCGGGGATCATCGACGCCGGGTTGTCCCGCGGTCTGGCGGGGGTGTCCGGCAGTACGCTGGTGGTCAACCTCGCCGGTTCCCGCTACGCAGTGCGCGACGGAATGGCGACGCTGAATCCCCTCGCCGCCCAGATCATCGGTCAGTTGTCGAGCCTGGAGATCTGACCCGGCTCAGCCGCACCTCACGGCGAGTCGGCGTCCGCGCGCGGCCCTTAGCTGGGCGTGGGAGTCTGCCCGCCGGTGCCGAGGTGCTTGCCGGCGGAGTCGCCGTTGGTCTGGTCCAGCAGGTCGCGGATTTCGGTGAGCAGGACAATCTGGGCGTCTTCGGCCTGTTCGACCTCGCCTCGCTTGCGCAGCGTGTTGTAGGGCAAGACGATGAAGAAGTACACGACGACCGCGATCAGCACGAAGTTGATCGCGGCCGACAACAGAATGTTCAGGTCGATGGTCTGACCGCCCCCGATGCTGATCCGCAGGATGCCCACGTCCGACGTCTGGTTGACGCCGATCCGGTTGATCAACGGAGTGATGATGCTGTCGGTGAACTTGGTGACCAATGCGGTGAAAGCGGTACCGATGACGACCGCGACAGCCAGG
>NZ_JBMIOP010000083.1:0-18415 GCF_049197365.1 Mycobacterium sp. THU-M104 | reverse complement strand
GCAGCTCAAGAAGGTGCCGTCGATCGCCGAGACGATCGACTGGGGCCGCACGCTGCTGGCGCTGGGCCTGGACACCATCGACGACGCCGTCGTCGCTGCGACGCTGGGCGTGGTTCTCAAACACCAATCCGACCAGCAGCGCGCCAGCGGGGAGCTGAGGCTGAACTGATGGGCCCGCACTGATGGCCGCGCGCCGCATCCGACCCACCCGGCCACTGGCCCCGTACGGGCTGCCCGGCCATCTGGTCGGGTTCGTGGAAGCCCTTCGCGGGGCTGGTATTTCGGTGGGCCCGTCGGAGACCGTCGATGCGGGCCGGGTGATGACCACCCTCGGGCTGGGCGACCGGGAGGTGCTGCGCGAGGGCATCGCCTGCACCGTGTTGCGCCGCCCCGACCATCGCGAGACCTACGACGCCATGTTCGACCTGTGGTTCCCGGCCGCGCTGGGGGCGCGCGCGGTGGTCTCGGAGAGCGTCGCCGCCGATGCCGCCGGCGACGACGACTCGCTGCCACCCGACGACGTCGAGGCCATGCGCCAGATGCTGCTGGAGATGCTCACCGAGAACCCGGATCTCGCCGACATGGACGAGCGCCTGGTCGCCATGATCGCCCGCATCGTCGAGGCGTACGGCAAGTACAGCTCCAGCCGCGGCCCGTCGTACTCGTCGTACCAGGCGATCAAGGCGATGGCGCTCGACGAGCTGGAGGGCAAACTGCTTGCCGGGTTGCTTGCGCCGTACGGCGACGAGCCCACACCCACACAAGAGCAGATTGCCAAAGCTCTTGCTGCGCAGCGTATTACGCAGCTACGTAAGCTGGTTGACGCGGAGACCAAGCGGCGCACCGCCGAGCAGCTGGGCCGCGACCACGTCCAGACCTACGGAATCCCGCAGCTTTCGGAGAACGTCGAGTTCCTGCGCGCATCCGGGGAACAACTGCGTCAGATGCAGCGGGTGGTAGCTCCTTTGGCGCGCACGCTGGCGACCCGGCTGGCGGCCCGCCGGCGCCGCACCCGCTCCGGGACGATCGATCTGCGCAAGACGCTGCGCAAGTCGATGTCGACCGGCGGCGTGCCGATCGATGTGGTGCTGGCCAAACCGCGCCCAGCGCGACCGGAATTGGCTGTGCTGTGCGATGTTTCGGGTTCGGTGGCCGGGTTCAGTCATTTCACGCTGCTGCTGGTCAATGCTTTGCGCCAACAGTTCTCGCGCGTGCGGGTGTTCGCCTTCGTCGACACCACCGACGAGGTGACGCACATGTTCTCCCCTGGTGCAGACTTGGCCGTCGCAATCCAGCGGATCACGCGGGAGGCCGGCGTCTACAGCCGTGACGGCCATTCCGACTACGGCAACGCGTTCGTGTCGTTCGTGCAGTCTTTTCCCAATGCGCTCTCGCCGCGCAGTTCGCTGCTGGTGCTCGGCGACGGCCGCACCAACTACCGCGACCCGGCCGTCGATGTGCTGGCGGACATGGTGACCGCAAGCCGGCACGCGCACTGGCTCAACCCCGAGCCCCGACACCTGTGGGGCAGCGGCGACTCCGCGGTGCCGCGTTACCAGGAGGCGATCACGATGCACGAATGCCGGTCGGCCAAGCAACTGGCCGCGGTGATCGACCAGCTGCTGCCCGTGTGAGCCGGGCGGCCCACAGAGCTCGCCGTGGGTTCCCGACGCGTTACTGAAGTAAGCTGGCGAATCGTGCAAAAGCGGTGTCGCAGGCTCGGGGTGATGGGTGGGACGTTCGATCCCATCCATTACGGCCATCTGGTCGCCGCCAGCGAAGTCGCCGACCTTTTCGACCTAGACGAGGTGGTGTTCGTGCCCAGCGGCCAGCCCTGGCAGAAGGGCCGGCCGGTGTCGGCCGCCGAGGACCGCTACTTGATGACCGTGATCGCCACCGCGTCCAATCCCCGGTTCTCGGTGAGCCGGGTCGACATCGACCGCGCCGGCCCCACTTACACCCGGGACACGCTGCGCGACCTGCACGCGGTCAACCCGGACGCCCGGCTGTACTTCATCACCGGCGCGGACGCGTTGGCCTCCATCCTGTCGTGGCGCGGCTGGGAGGAGGCCTTCGACCTGGCTCACTTCGTCGGCGTCAGCCGCCCCGGCTACGAGCTGCAGGATGAGCACATCACCGGAGTGCTGGGCGAGCTGGCCTCCGATGCGCTGACCCTCGTGGAGATCCCGGCGCTGGCGATCTCGTCGACCGATTGCCGACGGCGTGCCGCCCAGGCGCGTCCGTTGTGGTACCTGATGCCCGACGGCGTCGTTCAGTACGTATCCAAGCGCCGGCTCTACTGCGGGAACGCACAGGTCGGCCGGGCGACGGGACACGACACATGACCGCGACGCAGGAAGCCATCGACATGGCGACGGTGGCCGCCGGTGCGGCCGCCGCCAAACTCGCCGATGACGTCATCGTGATCGACGTCTCCGGCCAGCTGGTCATCACGGACTGCTTCGTCATCGCGTCGGCGTCCAACGAGCGGCAGGTCAACGCCATCGTCGACGAGGTCGAGGAGAAGATGCGCCGCGCGGGCTACAAGCCCGCGCGGCGTGAGGGGACCCGGGAGGGCCGCTGGACATTGCTGGACTACCGCGACATCGTCGTACACATCCAACATCAGGACGACCGCGACTTCTACGCGCTGGACCGTCTGTGGGGCGACTGCCCGGTGCTGCCGGTGGACCTGTCGGCGGAACCGTTGGACCCGCGATGAGAATCCGTCGCCTGGTGATGTTGCGGCACGGCCAGACCGCCTACAACCGCGGCAGCCGGATGCAGGGTCAGCTGGACACCCAGCTCAGCGAGCTCGGCCGGGCGCAGGCGCATGCCGCGGCCGAGGCGCTGGGCAAGCAGCAGCCGCTGCTGATCGTCTCCTCCGACCTGCGGCGCGCCTACGACACCGCGGTGACGCTGGGGGAGCGGTCCGGCGTGGACGTCCGGGTCGACGAGCGGCTGCGCGAGACACATCTCGGGGACTGGCAGGGCTTGACGCACACGCAGATCGACGCCGAGGTCCCGGGTGCCCGCCTGGCGTGGCGCGAAGATGCCACGTGGGCGCCGCACGGCGGGGAGAGCCGGATGGACGTGGCCGCGCGCAGCATGCCGCTGGTCGCCGAGCTGGTCGCCGGTAATCCGGAGTGGGGTAACCCCGACCAGCCGGATCGGCCGGTGGTGCTCGTCGCCCACGGCGGGTTGATCGCTGCGCTGTCGGCCGCGCTGCTGAAGCTGCCGGTCGGCAACTGGCCGATCCTGGGCGGCATGGGCAACGCGAGCTGGGTGCAACTTTCCGGTCACTCCCGCGGCGACGACGACGGGTTCGACGCGATCGGCTGGCGGCTGGATGTGTGGAATGCGTCGGCGCAGGTGTTCGGCGATGTCCTCTGAGGCACGCCCCGCGCTGCTGGTGTTCGCCGACTCCCTGGCCTACTACGGACCCACCGGGGGGCTGCCCGCCGACGATCCGCGGATTTGGCCCAATCTCGTTGCTGCACAGTTGGATTGGGATGTGGAATTGATCGGTAGGATCGGCTGGACCTGCCGCGACATCTGGTGGGCGGCGACCCAGGACCCGCGTGCGTGGGCGGCATTGCCCAGGGCTGGTGCGGTGATCTTTGCGACCGGCGGGATGGATTCGTTGCCGTCGGTGCTGCCGACGGCGCTGCGCGAACTGATCCGTTACGTGCGTCCGTCGTGGCTTCGGCGCCGGGTGCGTGACGGTTACGGCTGGGTGCAACCCAGGTTCTCGCTTGTCGCCAGGCCCGCGCTGCCCCCGCACCTGAGCGCAAAATACCTCGAACAGACGCGCGCCGCAATCGATTTCAACCGACCGGGGATCCCGATCGTGGCCTGCCTGCCGTCTGTGCACATCGCCGAGGCCTACGGGAAGTCTCACCGCGGCCGTCCCGGTACGGTGGCGGCGATCACCGAATGGGCGCAAGGCCGCGATGTTCCGCTGGTGGACCTCAAAGCCGCCGTGGCTGAAGAGATCATGAGCGGGCGGGGCAACCCGGACGGAATCCACTGGAACTTCGAGGCCCACCGGGCGGTCGCCGAGCTGATGCTCAAGGCGCTGGCCGAAGCCTCGCAGAAGGCTCAGGTGGCGGCTCAGAAGCCGTGTGACTGATCGTGACCCGCGCCGACGACGATGCAGAGCGCAGCGATGAGAAGGAGCGGCGCTCATGACTGTCGTGGTGGTGACCGATGCCTCGTCGCGGCTGCCGGTCGAGCTGCGCGAGAGGTGGGGGGTTCGCGTTGTCCCACTGCACGTCCTGATCGACGGCGTCAGCCTGCGCGAGGGTGTCGACGACATCCCCGACGACGTCCACCAGCGTCACGCCACCACGGCGGCGGCTACCCCGGCCGAACTAGCGGTGGCCTACCGGAAGGCGCTGGCCGACAGCGGCGGCGACGGGGTGGTGGCGGTGCACCTGTCGTCGGGGTTGTCGGGGACCTGTGCTGCGGCGCGTCACGCCGCGGCCGAGCTGGGCTCGACCGTGCGCGTCGTCGACTCGCGATCGGCCGCGATGGGCACCGGCTTTGTTGCACTGGCCGCCGCCCGGGCCGCGGCGGCGGGCGCCGACCTGGACACCGCTGCCGACGCGGCACGCGCGGCGGTGGCCCGCAGCCATGCGTTCGTGGTGGTTCACCGCCTGGACAACCTGCGCCGCAGCGGGCGGATCGGCGGCGCCAAGGCGTGGTTGGGCACCGCGCTGGCGCTCAAGCCGGTGCTGCGCATCGAGGACGGGAAACTTGTTCTGGCCCAACGGGTGCGCACCTTCGACAACGCTACCGGGATCGTGATCGACCGGGTTTGTGAGCTGGTGGGGGAGCAGTCCGCCGCGCTGGCGGTCCACCACGTGGCCAACCCCGATGGTGCCATCCGGATAGCCGCCGTGTTTGCCCGGCGGCTACCCGCGTGCGGGCCCGCGATCGTGACCCCGCTGGGCCCGGTGCTCGCGCTGCACGTCGGTGCCGGAGCCGTGGCGGTCTGCGTGCAGCTGTCCGGGTAGCTGCACGTCGATCAGTGGTGTGCCGACAACACCGGCATCGGGGAGGTCTCGTCCTCTTTGGCCGCCACCGGCCGCCGCCCGTAGTCGCCCCGGGGGTGGACGACCTGCGGCCACCAGAACCAGCGGCCGAGCATGGTGGCGACCGAGGGCATCAGCAGCGTGCGCACGACCAGGGTGTCGAGCAGCAGACCGATGCAGACCGTGGAGCCGAACTGTCCCAGGACGGTCAGTTCGCTGCCCAGCATGGCCGCCATGGTGAAGGCGAACACCAGACCCGCCGATGTCACCACGGTGCCGGTGCCGGCCATGGACCGGATGTATCCGGTCTTGAGCCCGGCGTGGATCTCTTCCTTGAAACGGGAGACCAACAGCAGGTTGTAGTCGGATCCGACGGCCAGCAGGATGATGACCGACAACGCCATCACGATCCAGTGGATCTTGAAACCGAACAGGTCCTGCCAGATGAGCACCGACAGCCCGAACGACGCCGCGATCGAGCTGCCCGCGGTGCTCACGATGACCAGGGCGGCCACCACGCTGCGGGTCAGCAGCAGCATGATCATGAAGATCAGCGTCAGCGCCGAGATCACCGCGATCATCAGGTCGTACATGGCGCCGTCATGCATGTCCTTGAAGGTCGCCGCCGTACCGCCCAGAAACACCTTGGCGCTCGACAGCGACGACTGCTTGAGCGCCTCCTGGGCGGCCAGGCGCTCGGAATCGACCCGTGAGATCCCTTCCGGGGTCATCGGGTCGCCCTGATGGGTGATGAAGAAGCGGGTGGACTTGCCGTCGGGGGAGAAGAACATCTTGATGCCGCGGATGAACTCCGGGTTGGAGAACGCCTCGGGCGGCAGGTAGAAGAAGTCGTCGTTCTTGGACTTGTCGAAGCTTTGTCCCATGACGATCGCGGTGTCGTTCATCGCGTCCATCTGGTTGATCATCGCCTCGAAGGTGCTGTGCATCGTCAGGGTCAAGGCTTTGGTGGTCTTCATCGTGGCGATCATCGGTGGGATCAGCGCCTCCATCTCGTGGGTCGCGTCGGCGGTGCGTGCGATGTCGCCGGAGAGTTCGTGGAATTTCTCGGCGAGCTTGTCGAAACCGTCGATGGTGTCCCAGATCGAGCGCAGCGAGAAGCAGATGGGGATGTCGTAGCAGTGCTTCTCCCAGTAGAAATAGCTGCGGATCGGCCGCCACATGTCCTCGAAATCGGCCAGGTGGTCGCGCACCTGGTCGGTGATGGCCGAGGTCTCGGCCGTGGTCCGCGCGCTGTCGTCGGCGGCGTGCGACAGGTCCTGGGTGACCTGGTACATGCGCTCCATGGTCTCGATCTGGAGCTGCATCATGTCGGCCATCTTGAGCATGTCGGCCATGCGCTCCCTCAGGAAGCCCATGTTCTGCATGGTCGTCTGGCCCTGGATGCTGTTCTGGAACGGGATCGAGCTGTGCTGGATCGGAATCCCGAGGGGCCGGGTGATGTCCTGGACCATGGCGATGCCGTGGGTGCGGATGAGGTTTTTGGCGACCTTGTCCAGCACCAGCATGTCTGCGGGGTTGCGCATGTCGTGGTCGGCCTCGACCATCAGCATGTCGGGGTTCATCCGGGCCTGGGAGAAATGCCGGTCGGCTGCCGTGTATCCGACGTTGGCGGGGGCCGATCCGGGCAGATAGTAGCGGTCGTTGTAGCTGGTGACGTAGCCCGGCAGGCCCAGCATGCCGATGAGCACGACCGCGCCGCTGACGGCGAAGATCGGCAGCGGCCAGCGCACCACTGCGGTGCCGACGCGGCGCCACAACCGGCCCTTGGCCGCCTGCTTGGGTTCGAACAGGCCGAATTTGCTGCCCGCGAAGATCACCGCGGGGCCCAGGGTCAGGCCGGCCAGCACGACGACCAGCATCCCGATCGCCACGGGCGCGCCCATCGTGTTGAACCAGGGCAGCCGGGCGAAGCTCAGGCAGTACGTCGCGCCGGCGATGGTCAGGCCCGAACCGAGCACGACGGGGGCCACCCCGCGAAACGTGGTGTAGTAGGCGGTTTCCCGGTCCTCGCCGGCCGCCCGGGCCTCCTGGTAGCGCCCGACCAGGAAGATGCCGTAGTCGGTGCCGGCGGCGATCGCCAGCATGGTCAGGATGTTGGCGGCGAACGTGGTCAGCCCGAACGCGTTGACATAGCCCAGGGCGGCGACGATCTGCCGCGAGGACGCCAGCGCGACGAAGGTCATGAACAGCTGGATCAGGGTGGTGACGATCGAGCGGTATACCAGCAGCAGCATGATCGCGATCGCGCCGAGGGTGAACAGCGTGATCTTGGCCAGGCTGGCGTTGCCGATGACGTGCATGTCGTCGGACAGGGCCGCGGGCCCGGTGACGTAGGCCTTCACCCCCGGAGGGGCCGGCGTGTCCTTGACCACCTTGCGTACGGCATCGACGGAATCGTTGGCCTCCGTGGTGCCCTGGTTGCCGGCGATGTTGATCATCACGTAGGAGGCCTTGGCGTCGGCGCTCTGGGCCCCGGCCGCGGTGAACCGGTCACCCCAGAAATCCTGGATGTGCTGGACGTGCTCGGGGTCTCCCCGCAGCTTACGCACGATTTCGTCGTAGTAGCGGTGGGCGGCGTCGTCGAGCGGCTGTTGGCCTTCAAGCACGACCATCACCGTGCTGTTGGAGTCGAACTCCCTGAAGTTGTGGCCGAGCCGCATCATGGCCTTCATCGACGGCGCATCCAGGGGGGCCATCGGCGCCGAGTGCGCCTCGCCGACGATTTCCAGCGTCGGGATCGCGACATTGACGATGACCGTCAGTGCCACCCAGCCCAGGATGATCGGCACCGCGAAGATGCGGATGAAGTGCGGGATGAACGGCCGGTGGCCACGCTCGGGCTCCGGCGCCGCGGCGCTCTGCGTTTCCTGGGTTCTCGTCGCGGTCATGCGGACTTCACCAGGCAGAAGGCCTGCGCGTTGACGCCGTCGGCGTGGCGCTGCTCGCGGACCGTACCGTCGACGGTGATCCGGCAGCCGATCTGGTCGGCGTCGGTCTGGGCCATGATGTTGGCGCTCACCGCCGGCAGGGTCGTGGAGAGGGTGTACGACCACGGCAACGGCGCCGCGTTGACCTGGTGCGTGTTGGCGTCCGCGTCCCAGTAATTGATGTTTGCGGTCGACCCGGGCGGCCCGGTGATCTCATAGGTGACAACCTTGGGGTTGAACTGCACGATCTCGATTCCGGCGCCGGCGTTGGCATTGAGATCCTGCGAGCCGAAGACCTTGTGCAGCCTCGACACGACCAGTCCCGAGGTACCCAGGACGACCACCAGCACGAGGGGTATCCACGCTCGCTTGAGGTAGCCGCCGATGGAAACCGATCTCATGTCACCGCCTTCCGCTCACCGATGCGAGGCCCTGCCGTCCTGCCGCAACGGAAGGCTCGACACCGTGGACGAGCAGCCAAGTCACCACAATATTTGCTCAGCTAAGTATCGTAAACCTTAATGCACGCAAGCGTTCCTCCGGGCGCGCTTTGTATCGCGAACGGCATAGCTTCAGCGCGCCACGCGGCCGGTGACCGGCGGCAGGTCGGCGAGCGTCACGATGCCCGGCCGCGCCGCCACCACAGCCGGGACCGCGTTGGTCACCGGCATCGCGGTGTAGATCATCCCCAGGCCCATGAACCCCGGCTCGGTCCACCCCTTGGGTGGCAGGCAGTGCAGCACGGTGCGCATGTTGGGCAGCCCGAACACCTGGATGACATGGCCGTGCTCGAGCGGCTTGGGCGGTGCGACGTGGTTGCCCATCGTCCAGTTGAAGCCGACGCTGACGACGTTGCGATCGCCCTGCCAGCCCCGGTGGTATCCGTAGACGCCGCCGACCGTTCCCGCCGGTATCTTCATGAATCCCAGGTCGGAGTCGCCGGTGGCCGCGGTGAACGTGACGTCGAAGGTCATCCTGTCCAGCTTCGCGCCGATCGCGTCGGCCATCATCGCCGCCGATTCGGCGAAGACTTCGCTCTCGGTCCGCACGTGTTCGGCCAGTCCCGGGGTGTCGGGATCCTGGGAGAAGCCCATCGCCGTCTGCGTTTCCGCCGATTCATAGGTCGAGCAATCCACCGACTCGGTGATCCTTATCTCGTCGACCCGCTCGCAGGAGGCCGACAGCACCATGCCGACCATGTTCGTCATCCCGGGATGCGCGCCGCTGCCCAAGATCGTCGACTGCCCCCGCTCGCACGCCTCGAGGATGCGCTTTCGGTCCTGCGGGGTCTGCTTGCCCCCGGTGATCCAGGCCGCGCTGGTGCACACGTTGACACCCGATTCCAGCAGCTGTGCCAATTCGTCGACGTTGGGCCACAACGGGTTGTAGCAGCACGCGTCGGCGCCCAGGGCGAGTAGCGCATCGATGTCGCTGGTCGCGTGCACGCCGGTCGGTTCGGACCAGCCGGCCAGGTCGGCGGCGTCGACGCCGACCTTGTCCGCCCCATGCGCGTACACCCCGACCAGTTCCATGTCGGGCCTGCCGATGATGGCATGCAGCGAGCGGCGGCCGATGTTGCCCGTCGTCCACTGGATCACCCGAAGCGGACGGTCTGTGCGTGTCGTGCTCATCGGGGCTCCTTTGCCGGTGCGATGGGACTCAATTATGTGCACCCCGGCACACGGGCACGCGAGCCGGGCGCCCGCACCGGTCGATCCGTCTTTCTCAGGCGTCCAACCGGGTGAATCGGTCCAGGTGGTACCGCTCGACGCAGGCGGCGCGCCGGATCTTGCCGCTCGTCGTGGTCGGAATCGACCCGGGCGACACCAGGACGAGGTCCCCGACACTCAAGCCGTGCGCATTGGATATCGCGGAGGTGACGTCTCTTTTGACGCGGCTGAGCCAGCTGCTCGCCTCCTCGTCGGAATCGCCTCGCTTCTTGAGCTCGATGACGGTGACCAGCTCCTCGGTACTGTTCACCGGAACCGATATCGCCGCGACCCGACCACCCGTGATCGCTTGGGTCGTCGCCTCGATGTCCTCCGGATAGTGGTTGCGCCCCCGGATGATCAGCAGATCCTTGATGCGGCCGACGATGAACAGCGCACCGGAGAAGATGAAGCCCAGATCGCCGGTCCTCAGCCAGGGGCCGCGCGGAGTGCCGGGCGAAGGGTCGACGAGCGTTGCGTCGAAGCAGCGCTGTTCTTCCGGGGGCTTGCGCCAGTAGCCCTCGGCGACATTGGGGCCGTGTATCCAGATCTCACCGACCACGTCGGGCGGGCATTCGCGGCCGGTGTCGCAGTCCACGATCCGCATCGTGGGTGACTGCGGCACCTTGTATGTGACCAGCGCCGTGCCGTTCCCGGCCGCACACGGCCGGACTCGGCCGGCGGATAATTCGTCGGCATCGAAGTGGACCGTGCTCGATGACTCGCACCAGATGCCGGCCGTCACGAAGACGGTCGCCTCGGCCAAGCCGTACGAGGGGCGCACCATGTGTTCTTGAAAACCGAAGTGGACGAACCGGTCAACGAAACGTTGCAGGGTGGCCGGCTCGACACGCTCGGCACCGCTGATGATGCCCAGCACCCCGCCGAGGTCGAGCCCGCCCAGGTCGCTGTCGGTTGTTTTGCGGGCGGCCAGCTCGAAGGCGAAGTTCGGCGCCGCCGAAAAAGCGGGCGGATTCGCGGCCAACGACCGCACCCACCGGGCCGGCCTCTCCAGGAACGAAACCGGGCTCGTCAGCTCTCCGCGATAGCCGCCCAGGATCGGCGCGCAGACTCCCAGCACCAAACCCATGTCGTGGTAGAAGGGTAACCACGAAACGATCGTGGCGTTCGCGGGGGCTTTGATGTGTGAGTCCGCGAAAAAACTGCGCATCAGCTGCTCGAAGTTCACCTGAAGGTTGCGGTGCGAGATCATGACCCCGGTCGGCAGCCGGGTGGAACCCGAGCTGTACTGCAGATACGCGATGTTGGGCAAATCGACTGCCGGAAGGGATGTTCCGCCGGCGGCATCCAGGTTCATCGAATCGATTTCGACGACCTCCGGAACGGCCTCCAGGCGTGCTCGATCGACATATTCGGTGATGTCTTCCGCGACCTCGGACGTCGTGAGGACGACCGCGGGGGACGTATCGGCGAGGACTGCCTTTACCCGCTCATCGCTCGAGCCGCGGTGCGGCAACGGGAGCGGCACCGCGATGAGCCCGGCCTGCATGGCCCCCAGGAACGCCACGATGTAGTCGAGGGACTGGGGTGCCAGGATCACCGCCCTGTCCCCGACCGAGCCGTGCGGGTCGAGCTCGCGCGCCGCATTGATCGTCCGGCGGGACAGCTGCGACCAGGTGAGGCTCTCGGGGACACCCGCCCAGTCGTCGTCGTAATCGGTGAAGGTGAATGCCGTGTCGTCAGGCCGCAGGATGGCACGTCCGTGCAGCAGCGAGAGAATGGATGACTGGGGTTGCGTCACATCACGTCCCTACCGGTTTGTCCGACGCGTCGCTTCGAAGTCAGTGGTCGGCCTCTCCTGCGCCGTGGGACAACACGGACAGGGCACCGGCGAGGATCTGCGAGAACGGGTCGGCGCCGCCACCGAATGTCGCCTCGTTGGCCGGTGCAGTGACCTCCGCGGGGTCGAAGCCATGCGCCGGGTCCACCTGGACCGGCGCGGTCGCGGGGTCATCGTTGCGCGCATAGCCCGCGTTCACCCGGGGAATCAGGATCGCATCGAGCTTGCTCAGCGTGTCCTCCGAGATCCCGATGTAGGCCAGGGGCATGACAAGAGGAAGGTGTCTTTCCGGGACCATGACCGTCGTGACTTTCGCGCCTCTGGAATTGATCGTTGTTCTGATGTTCTGCGGCGGAACCATGCTGGGGTTGGTGAAGGCCACCGCAGTGTGTCCCGTGGCGAGGCCCATGAGCGTGTTGGCGAGGGCGAACAGGTTGTCCGGCCGGTCCGGAAAGTCTGCGATCGAGTCGTAGGCGGCCACGAACTTGTCGGTGTCGTATTGGCTCTCGTACGGCGGTGGGATGGTGTAGTCGAGCGCGGGGACGACGCTGCCGACTCCGAACACGGCGCTCAGGAAGCTCTGACCGAAGGCGTGCTGCCCGATCGGGTCGCCGAATGTGGCGAAGTTCAGGGTGTCCGGCGGCGGAGCCGCCGGGTCGTCGGCCAGTCGGGCCTGCGCGCCATCAACCACGAACCCGCCCTCGGACAGGCCGATCGCGGTACCGGGGCGACCCGCTTTCAGCTCCGCGACGAGGTTGTCTATTCCGACGTCGACCGACTCGCCGACGCTGGGCCCGTCCAGACCCAACCCCGGGAAGTTCTCACCGAGCCGGCCGATGCCCGGGAACAGCCGCTCCAGCACGTGGCCTTGAACCTGGCCCGCGGGGTAGCGGACGATTTCGCGCTGCTGGCCGGGGAACCACTGGGCACCCTCCTGGCGGATGTACTCGTCGTAGGGGATGCCCAGAACGTGAGCGCCTCCGAGGGCGTAAGCGGTCTGGTCGCCCGGTGCCCCCGGCGTCGGCGGACCGTCGATGGGCGTGTCATCGGCAGAGGCCGTGCCGACGCCGAAATAGCCTGCTGCACTGACCGTTACCAGTGCCGTGACTCCCACGAGGAATTCCTTCATCCCTACCCCTGACCGCTCGGCTCGTTTAGTTTCACATACACCCGGTGCGCGTGCTCACCGGGTTGCGGCTCGGCGAGTCCGGTCGGCGACCGCTGCCCGCCCACCCGCGACGGCCACCAGTTCGCCCGTCCGACCAGCGCGGCGATGGCGGGAACCGTGATGGTGCGCACCAGGAACGTGTCCAGCAGAATTCCCACGCCGATCACGAAACCGCCCTGAACCACGGTGCCGATGCTGGAGAACAACAGCCCACACATCGAGGCGGCGAAGATCAGGCCCGCCGCGGTGATCACGCCGCCCGTTGAACTCAGCGTCCGAATGATGCCGTAGCGCAAGCTGTGCGGAGACTCCTCACGCATTCGAGAGACGAGGAGCATGTTGTAGTCGGCTCCCACCGAGACCAACACCACGAATGCCAGAGGGGGCACGCTCCAATGCAATTGCTGGCCGAGTGAGAAGTGGAACACCAGAGCACCGATGCCCACCGCCGATAGATACGAAACGACCACCGAGGCAACCAGGTAGAGCGGCGCGATGATCGCCCTCAGCAGCACAATCAGGGTCAGCAGCACGACCAGGAGGGTCACCGCGATGATGAAGCGGATGTCGTGCCGGTAGTAGTCGCGGGTGTCCTTCAAACCGACGGTGTAGCCCGCCATCGATATTGTCGCGTCCGCCAACGCGGTGTTCGGCTGGGCCCCCCGGGCGGTCGAGGCGATCGCGTCGACCTGATCCATGGCCTCGGTGGTGAACGGATTGAGTGTGGTTTGCGCCAAGTAGCGCACCGAGTGACCGTCGGGTGAGATGAATATCTTGGCGGCCTTCTGGAACTCCGCCAGATGCAGGATTTGGGACGGGATGTTGAACCCGGCCATCGCCGGTCGTGCCGCGTCATGCTTCAGCGACAACAAAAACGCCGACGACTCACTGAGGCCGGCACCCAGCCGTTTGACCTGGTCGACGAGTTGAGCCACCGCGTCGGCCACCTGCCGGCTCCCGCCGGCGAATCGATCCGCCCCGCTTTGCAGGCTGTTCAGGTTCGCCTGCAGCCCGCCGGGCTGGTCGATCCCCATCGACTGCAGCACCGTGGCGAGCCTCGCCAATGCATGGCGCAGGCGCTCCGTCGACGCTTTGAGGGCCCGCTTGTCCGGATACTCCTGCAGTTGGCGGGACAGGTCGTTGATCGCGTCGAGGTCTTCCTGATCGCGCCCGCCGGTCAGCTGCTCGAACGTCCCGCGGGTGGCGCTGCACGACGCGTCGGCATCGCAGACCGGATTGTTCTGCAGCGCCGCCAGCACCGGGTCGATCCAGGCGAACATGTTCTTGGCGGCCGAGAAGTTCCAGCCCATGGCATTGCTGAGCGAATTGACGTGGTCGACGAGTTGGGCCGCGAGGTCGACCTCTTTGACCAGCGTGTCGCCGCTGTACTGATTCTTCGCCGCCGCGAAGGCGTCCTCGAGTTCTCGCACGCCGGCGGCGAGCTGGTCGACCTGGCCACGCACGTGGCCCAGGTTGTCGGCCAATGTGCCGGCTCCTTCGACCAGCCGGTTGAGGTCGCCTGTGTGGTCGTTGATCAGGGTGGACCCGCCGGCCAGGAAGCTGCCGATGGCACCGGCCTGATAGGTGGCCCGGAATTGTTCCGGCACCTTTCCGGTGGGGCGGGTGATACCGCTGACGGCAGCGATATCGGGCAGTTGGCTGACTCGATCCGCCATCTGTTCGAGGTCCGCCAGGGCTTGCGGCGTGCGAAGGTCATGCGGTGACTGGACGAGGATGTATTCGGGGATGGACTGGTTGACGGGGAAATGGCGCTCCAGCGTCTCATAACCGAGGGAACTCGGGGCCGAGGACGGCAGGGCCTTGCGATCGTCGTAGTTGTAGTGCACCAGGGCTGCGCAGCTGGCCAGGATGGCCAACACGAGCACGCTGGCTACCAGGTGCAGAACCGGCCGGCGCACGATGCGGATGCCGGAACGCCGCCAGAACCGGGCGGTCAGTTCACGCCGTGGCGTGACCCAGCCGCGCGGTCCCGCGATCACCACGATGGCCGGCAGCAACGTCATTGCGGCGAGGAACGCCACGCCGATCCCGATCGCCGCTGAGAATCCGACCGTCTTGAACACCCCCATCCGCGCGAAGCTGATGAGCAGAAAGGTCACTCCCACGGTGGTGGCGGAGGCGGTGATCACCTTCCCGATGGAGATCATCGCCCTCGTGATCGCCTGATCGAAATCCGCGCCCGACCGCAGGTAGTCGTGATAGCGGCTGATGAGAAACACCGCGTAGTCGGTTCCTGCGCCGGCCATGATCGCGCTCAGGAACACGATGGACTGGTTCGAGACGCCCGAGCCGGTCACCTGCGAGTAGCCCGCCACCAATGCCTGGGCGATCACCAGGGACAACCCGATCGTCATCAACGGCAGCAGCATGGTGACCGCGCTGCGGTAGACCACCAACAGGACGAGGAGCACCGCAATGGCGATCGCCAACTCGATCGGAAGCCGGTCCCGGTCGCCCGCGACCGTGAGGTCGGCGACGGTTGCCGCGGGGCCGGTGAGGTGTGCGGTCAGGTGTGTTCCGGCCGGGGCGTGTTCCATGACGTGGTTGACGATGTCGCCGATCCGGCTGAACGCGGTGTAAGACCGGGGTGTGCCCAATTCCCCCGCAACGCCGACAGGCAGGACCCAGGCCTTGTGGTCCTGACTGGTCAGCACCGAACGCAGGGGCGGGGCGCTGGCGAAATCCTGCAGCATCACGACGTCGCGCGTGTCCTGGCGCAGCGCGTCCACCAGTTTGCGGTAGACGACCTCGTCGGCGGGGCCCAGCCCCTTGTCGTCGGTCAGGACCACCAACAGAAGGTCGTCGGAACTCGATTCGTGGAACGCCTCGGACATCTTTCGAGCGGTGACGTTCGACGGCGCGTCGCTGGGAAGGATAGCCAGCGGATGCTGCTGGGCCATCTGGTTGAGCGATGGGAACGTCAGCGGCAGGGCGGCCGCAATCGCGACCCAGAGTCCTATCACCGCCCAGGGCCACCGCACCACCACATCGGCTAGTCGTCGCATGTCGCCCTCACCGCCGGTCGGGGCGGCCGGGTGCACCCGCCGGCGGCTCTCGCCGACGCGTGAGGCGGGCCGCGAAAATGTGCGTCACGAGCGATGACGATGTTGCCCGCTACGCAACGCGTCCCCAATGCCCGCTGTCGGCGACTCGCTCGCACACGGACTTCATCGCGTCCATGTAGCGGGCAACTGATTTCTGGGCGATCGGATTGTCGGGAAACATGATTGCCATCGCGGTGCCCTCCCCGTAACGAAAAACATAGATGGTCAGTTGGTAGGAATACCGGCCGTCAGAGTAGATGCCTATGTTGTTCGCGTAGCCCAGGTCGGCTGCTGCGAGAACGGCGTTGAGCGGAGCGGCGCCGCCATGCAGAAAGTTCGACACCGGAAAGTTCGGTTGTGGCCAGTCCAACCACGGCGCCAATTCCAGCACCCGATAGTACGGCACCTTCGCCAGGTCCAGGCCCGAATCGAAAGAAGCCTGTGCTGCCCATGCGGCATCGCCGAAAGAGTTCGCGGCTATCGGTACGGTGATCGGGACCAAGCCGGTGAACCAGCCCTGCGTCCTGAAGCTCTCCGCGGTGGTGCGCGTGTCCCTGGGAGTGAGGCCGTAGTAGGTGAGCGCACCCGTGAACTGGTGCTCCACCAGGGCGAAGCAGGCGAACAGGCCGCCGATGAAGCGCGCCCCGACCGCTGCGCAGGCCGCTTCGAACCGCTCGGTCTGTCCCGCGCCCATCAGGAATTGAGAAACCATGTCGCTGCCACTGGTCTCCGATGGGTTACCCAGGGGAAGGGGGAATTCGGGAAAGCCGCCATTGTTGTTCTCGGCGAAATCGATCCACGCGCGTATCTGAGGCGAATCCGCAGTCAGCGTCGACGTGTATTGGCGCTCGAGGGAACAGAACTCGTCAAAACTGCCGGCATCGGGAAGCGCCAAGGGTTCACCGCCTCCGGTCAAGGCCGTGTACATCCCGTTGGCCTCGAGCATCGTTGTGCCGATCAACGTCGCGTCCCCGTGGACGTGATCCATGGCGGCAAAGAAAGTGAAATGATCTTCGCTCTGCACAATCCCGAAGGTCCAGCAGCCCCACTCCAGGGGATTCGGTATGGCCACGAGATGAGCGCGTATTTCGGCAACCGTCATCATCCCGTGGTCGATCGGCACGAACTCGATATCCGCGGGATCGCTGAGCGTATGCCGCACGAACTCTCCGTCACCGATGTGGTCGAACCAACTGCGGAACGTGTCATGCCGACGCAGGTAGGTGTTGAGGGCGCGATTCATGGCATCGACATCACACCGGCCGGGTACGTCACAGGTACCGATGATCTGTCGCGAGAAGCCCAGACCCGCAGCCGCCCGTTCGTGATAGTTACGAAGGTGCTGGCCCTGCATGTAGCTGACCGGCACGGAACCTGCCGGCGCGTGTCGGGCCTTTTCGGCAGCCTCGGCCGTCGGGTGCCAGGAGATCACCGACCCCGGGGTCGGCGTCCAATCACCGAGTGAGCCTATGGTGATCTTCCCGATGCGCAATCTCGTCTCCTCGATCGTGATGGCTGCCATTCCGCCCCGTCGGCAGCGACACCAAGATAACTCTCCCGGCGCGCTCCGGAGCCGGCATGCGTGGTGAGCTGGGGCGCGGGCACGGCCGGCGGTGCCGCAACGGTGCCGTCCCGGCGCGGCGGCTGTGACTGCCCACCACGCCCGAGGGTTCGTGCGCGATGCGCCGCGCCAGACACCCATTCTGGCAATACTTGGCAGCGGGCGTGATTCGGCTGTCCAAAGGCGCCCAACACGTGTAAGTTTCCCACGACGGTCGCGGGCGGTTGAACACTGGGGGAGTGCCGCCAACGTGGTCCTGGGTGGGTCCAGTGAGCGGCCCGGGACCCGGTGCAGGGCAACGACGTTTCTGGCGCCGCGGCATGGGCTTGCGGGGGGCACGAAATCCTCCGGGCGAAACAGGTGAGGACAATCGCATGACATCTGCTGAATATCCGATGGCGCCGGTTTTCGCCATCGTCGGCTATGCGGCGCGTTTTCCTGGTGCCGCGGACGCGGATGAATTCTGGCAGGTGCTGGCCGACGGCCGGGATGCGACATCCGAGGTTCCCGCCGACCGCTGGGATGTTGAGGAGTTCTACGACCCCGATCCCGACGTGCCCGGCAAGATCGTGACCCGCCGGGCGGGTTTCATCGACGACGTCACGGGGTTCGACGCCCCGTTTTTCGGGATGTCGGCGCGCGAGGTCAGGTTGCTGGACCCGCAGCACCGGCTCCTGCTGGAGACGACGTGGCGCGCGGTCGAGCATGCGGGCATCGCGCCAACGGCGTTGGCGGACTCCGACACCGGCGTGTTCGTCGGTCTGGCCACCCATGACTACCTGGGCATGGCCTCCGGCGAGCTGACTTACCCCGAGATCGAGGCCTACATGGCGATCGGGACGTCGGCCGCCGCAGCAGCGGGCCGGATCAGCCATCGGCTGGGGCTGCGGGGCCCGGCGGTGGCCGTCGACACGGCGTGCAGCTCGTCGTTGGTGGCGATCCACCAGGCCTGCCAGGCGCTGCTGTTGGGGGAATGCGACCTCGCGCTGGCCGGTGGTGTGAACGTCTTGCTCACCCCGGCGACGATGATCACCTTTTCCCACGCGCACATGCTGGCGCCTGACGGCAAGTGCAAGACCTTCGACGCGTCCGCGGACGGGTATGTGCGCGGTGAGGGCTGCGGTGTG
>NZ_JBMIOP010000235.1:0-4284 GCF_049197365.1 Mycobacterium sp. THU-M104 | reverse complement strand
GGCGGCGCGGGCGGCGCGGGCGGTACGGGCATCGGTGCAGCCACCGACGTCACCGGCGGCGCCGGAGGTACAGGGGGCTCCGGCGGGTGGATCTACGGCAGCGCCGGCGCGGGCGGTGACGGCGGCGCGGGTCTCGGCACTGGTAACGGCGGCATCGGAGGCATGGGCGGCAACGGCGTGGGCATCAGCCACGGCGGCGCCGGCGGCACCGGTGGGGCCGCCACCGGCACGGGCAACGGCGGAGCAGGCGGTGACGGCGGGACCGCAGGCGTGTTCGGCAACGGCGGCGCCGGCGGTAACGGCGGCGCCAGCGCGTCGACGACGACCGGCGCCGGCGGAGCCGGCGGGGATGGCGGCCATTCGGTCTACATCGGCGACGGCGGCAACGGCGGCAACGCCGGAGCAGGCATGGCGCCAGCGAACGGCGGGAACGGCGGCGACTCCACACCCATCCTCGGCAACGGCGGCAACGGCGGCAACGCGACCGGTGGCGGCATGGCAGGCATGGGCGGCATGGGTGGCATGCTCGGCCACAGCGGGGCGAACGGTGCCGGGACGGGCGGCGGCAGCATGGGCGGAATGGCGATGGGGTAGGCGTCTTGCCGCGACGGTCATCCCCAGGCCTGACGTCATCTGCCGCGTACGCTCCGACATGTTCCGTTTGGGTTCACGCATCGGGCGAACGCTGTTGCGCGTCAGCCGAATTCCACAAGAGTCACGGGAGCCCGGAGCCGGGCGAAGCAGGGCAGACTGTAGGACAACGAAGTCATGCACCGCAAGGCCCTGCCGCGGCCCGGCGGGTAGCGCAACTCGCGGACCGCGCGGATCCCGGGTAGCGCGGCCAGCTCGTCGTACTGGTCGGCGGTGAACGAGAACGGCATAGGCGGGGCGGTGTAATCCTTGCTGAGCCTGAAGCCTCGGTACTGAGAATAAGCGCTCAAAAACCACGGGACGCTGTCGAAGATCAGCTGCCCACCGGGAAAGCGGTTGGCGCATACCGTGATCAGATCGACCACGGCGCCGCGCGACAGGTACTGAAAAAGGCCCTCAGCTGTGATGAGCACACCGTGGGAGTCGTCGACCTCGTCCATCCAGGAGTAGTCGAGCGCGGAGCGCGGACAACAGCGCAGCCGAGCGGATCGGGGCAGCAGTTGCTCGCGCAACCGTACGATTGGCGCCAGGTCCACCGAAATCCAGCTCAACGCACCGTTGTCCAGACGCCAGAAGCTGGTCTGCAGACCCTCCGCCAAAGCGACCACGTTGGCTTCCGGATGGGTGTGCAGGTAGCGGCACGTGGCGGTGTCGAACGTCAGGGCCCGCAGGGCAGTCGCCTGGTGGGTGCGGCCAAAACGCCGGTAGTCGTAGTCGAGGCTGTTGCGCAGAGCGATCGCCATCGGGTCGTCGATGATGGCGTCGGGTCGGGCGGCCTCCGTCGCCCGTTGATGCAGAGTGAGCAGCGCGGTTTCGGAGATCCCGTCGAGATGGCGGGCATCGAGCACTGGCATGACTTCGACTGTACTGCTCGGGGTTCGACGTGGCGGACCATCGGTGCAGCACCCCGCGCGAAACGCCGGAGCCAAACGTCGATATCCGCGTATTGCCGTCGGGACGGGAACTTTCCGCCCGCTTCCGCCGACCACTTTGCCAGTCCGGCAAATCAGTGTCCGACCGAGGGGGTGTGTAGCCGTGACAGCCGTCATCTGGATGGCGGTGCCTCCGGAAGTCCACTCTGCCCTGTTGAGTACGGGAGCCGGGCCGGGATCGACGCTGGCCGCCGCCGCGCAGTGGCACGAGCTGGGCAGGCAATACAGTGCCACCGCGGCCGAGTTGAGCCGGCTGCTGGCCGAGGTGGGCGCAAGCAGTTGGCAGGGCGCCGGCGCCACCGAATATGTGGCGGCACACAGCCCTTACCTGTCCTGGCTCGAGCAGGCTTCGCGTGACTGCGCCATCGCGGCCGCGCAGCACCAAACGGCCGCCGCGGCCTACGACAGCGCCCGGGCCGCGATGCCCAGCCTGGTCGAACTGGCGGCCAACCACACCACCCACACCGTCCTGATGTCCACCAACTTCTTCGGCATCAACACCATCCCGATCGCCCTCAACGAGGCCGATTACGCCCGTATGTGGGTGCAGGCCGCTGACATCATGACCGAGTACCAGACGATCACCGCCTCGGCGACCTCCGCGGTGCCGACTCTGCAGCCGGCACCCCCCATCCTCAAGCAAGGCGCCTTGGCCCGCAGCGCCCCAACGTCAGACTCCGATTCAATCACTCGATTCATCAGCCAGATCATCACCTTTGTGTCAGAGTTGGGCACCCCACAGCAGATCGACCAGATTCTTGAATTCTTTCAACAGCTGTTCCAGCAGCTCGGTTTCAACCCCGGCGTCGCCTTTGTCCTGGCCTTCGTCGCCCTGTGGCTGTACGACGTGCTCTGGTACCCCTACTACGCGTCGTATTCCCTTCTGCTCCTGCCGTTTTTCGCGCCCACCTTGAGCGCCCTGGGCGCCTTGAACGCGCTCACGCTGCTCCCGGACGGAACAGCCTCGTCCGGAACGCTTCCCATTGCGGTGGAACCGAGTCCCGGCCAACCCGTCGGCTCGCAGATCACCGCTGCGATGATGCCGGCCGCGCCGGCCGCAGCCGGCGGCAGCCCACTTCCGAGCGCCTCGACACCGGCCACGCCCGCGGCGCCCCCAGCGGCCGCGGCTCCGGCCTCCCCCGGCCTCAGCTACGCGGTGCCCGGCCTGGAACCGCCGGGCACCCGCTTCGGTCCCACAGCCGGTACGAAATCGCGTGACACCGCTGCTGACACCATCGAAGCCACCGAAGCGGCCGGCGCCGGCGCGGTGGCCGCCGGGGTCCGGCGCAAACGACGCCGCAGACGTGGCGCGGGCACCCGTGGCTACCGCGACGAATTCGTCGAACCCACGGCCACCATGGACGGCGTTGCGTGCTCGGTCACGGACTCCGAATCCACGGCGAACGACCAGGGCTCCGGGCATCTCGGCTTCACCGGTACGGCACCGATCCCGGCCGTCGCCCGCTCGGCCGGGATGATCGAAGCCTCCTCCGTTGGCGCGACCGCTTCCCTCCCCCTGCTACCCGCCAGCTGGGAATTCACCGCCGACGCAACCTCGGAGGCGAACAGGGGGAACTTTTAGTCGGCTTCTCTCGACTATTGCTCTGGCTGGACCTTTGTGTGCACCAATCCGCCCAGGCGGCCGACATCGACCGAGGATGAGAGAAAACGGATGACGCTGAATGTGAAAGGCGAAGGCCTTGGCGCACAGGTCACGGGGATTGACCCGAAGAACCTGGACAGCATCACCACCGACGAGATCCGAGACATCGTCTACGAGAACAAGCTCGTGGTGCTCAAAAACGTTCATCCTGATCCGGAGGACTTCGTCAGGCTGGGGAGGATTATCGGCGACATCGTCCCCTATTACGAAACCATGTACCACCACGAGGATCACCCCGAAATCTTCGTCTCCTCCACCGAGCAAGGCCGCGGCGTCCCCAAGACCGGCGCCTTCTGGCACATCGACTACATGTTCATGCCAGAACCGTTCGCCTTCTCCATGGTCGTACCGCTTGCGGTGCCGGGCCCGGATCGCGGCACCTACTTCATCGATCTCAACCAGGTCTGGGAGTCGCTGCCCGCCGCCCACCAGAACCTCGCGCGCGGAACCTTTGCCACCCACGATCCGAGGCGGCACATCAAGATCCGCCCCAGCGACGTGTACCGGCCGATCGGAGAGGTCTGGGACGAGATCAACCGGACCACGCCTCCGATCAAGTGGCCCACGGTCATCCGGCACCCCAAGACCGGCCAGGAGATCCTGTACATCTGTGCGACGGGCACGACAAAGATCGAAGACGCCGACGGCAACCCGTCCGACCCGTCGGTGCTGCAGGAACTGATGACCGCGACCGGCCAACTCGACCCCGAGTTCGCTTCGCCGTTCATCCATACCCAGCATTACGACGTCGGCGACATCGTGCTGTGGGACAACCGGGTTCTGATGCACCGGGCCAAACACGGCACGGCCGCCGGCACCCTGACGACCCACCGCCTGACGATGCTGGACGGCCTGGCGACGCCGGGGTACGCCGCATGAACGCCGGCCTGAGCCCGGCGGCCCGAATCGGGTCGGCAGCGACGGACACGGCGCCGATCGACGAGTGACCTGCCCGGCGGTTTTCGGACAGTTGTTTATTTATCGTTTTAGGCGGCCCTGTGGTTATTGAACCATTCGGATTCTACCTCATTCGGCGTG
>NZ_JBMIOP010000071.1:0-4236 GCF_049197365.1 Mycobacterium sp. THU-M104 | reverse complement strand
CGGACACGACCGGGGCCGGCGGGATCTTCCGCGGCGACGGCCTGCCGATGGGGCTGCAGACCGACTTCGACTGCGAATGCGTGGTCACCGGCCCGGGACGCTGACGACTTGTTCGCCCGTGCGTTCCAGCACCCGCAGCGATCCGGTGGCAGAAATCTCCCGGAACTGGCCGGAATCCAGTGCGCGGCAGTAGATGTGGTATGGCGGTCGCCCGCCGTCGGCGGGGTCCGGGAACACGTCGTGGATCACGAGGGCACCCCCGGCGTCCACCCACTTGGCCCATCCGTCGAAATCCTGGTTCGCGGCGGCCTCGGAGTGGCCGCCGTCGATGAACAGCAACTGCAGCGGTGAACGCCACCCCCGGGCCACCACCGGCGATTTGCCCACGACGGCGACGACGTTGTCGTCCAGTCCCGCCGCGTCGAGGGTGCGGCGGAACGTCGGCAGCGTGTCGAAGAGCCCGGTGACCGCGTCGACCATCGACGCGTCGTGGAAGTCCCAGCCAGGTTGATGTTCCTCGGAGCCGTGGTGGTGGTCGATCGTGTAGAGCACGCAGGCGGTCTGTTGCGCCGCCGCGCCCAGCAACAACGTCGACTTGCCGCAGTAGGTGCCGATCTCGACGCCCACGCCGCCGTCGAGGTACCGCAGCGCCGCCTCGTAGAGGGCGCGCCCCTCGTCGGCCGGCATGAAACCCTGCACCTGTTCGGACAGCGCGAACAGGCGCTCGGTCGAGGGGGCGTCGGTGCGGTTCATCAACCGAATTTATCGGTCGTCCCGGTTGGTGCGTCCGGCGGGCCGGCCAATCGGGGACGGCCGCGCCGCCGGTTGGCCCGAACCCCGCCGCGACAAGGCTTGCGGCCCACGGTGGCCGGTCGGGCGTCGCAACGTTCGATCCGCGAATGGGGACGAACGACCCTGCCCGGCGCGCGGTCCGGCTGCCTATTCTGCTCGTGGTCGCGGCGCCAGCCGGGTCGATGGTGTGGCAGCAGAAGGGATCGGACTGTGGGCTTCTTTCGGGTGGTGGCCCTGGACGTGGACGGCACCCTGACCTCGGCGGGCAGGATTCCGAAGGAGGCGTTGCAGGCAATCGAGCAGGTGCGTCGCGACGGTCTGCTGGTGGTGCTGGCCACTGGCCGGATCGGGGCCGAGCTGGCGGCAAGCTTCCCGCAGATCGCCAACCGTGTCGATGCGTTGGTGCTGGAAAACGGGGCGGTGGCCCGGATCGGCGGGAAGACCTATCCGCTGTCGACGCCGATCGACCGGGCCCTGGACGCGGCACTGGATGAGCACGGCGTGGTCAGCCGGCGTGGCGAGGTCATCCTGGCCACCCAGGGCGAGTACGCCGCGACGGTCCTCGAGGTGATCGGCGAGCTGGGACTGGACTGTCAGATCGTGCGGAACCGGGCCGAGCTGATGGTGGTGCCCGCCGGGGTCACCAAGGGGACCGGCCTGGCCGCGGTGCTGGCACGGTTGCACCTGTCCCCCCACAACACGATCGCCGTCGGGGACGCCGAAAACGACCTCTCACTGTTCGGGTCGGCTGAGATCGGCGCCGCCGTGGCCGACGCGGTCCCGTCGTTGCGCGAACACGCCGATCTGGTGCTCGACCAGCCGGACGGTGCCGGGGTGGCCGAGCTGCTCGGCGGCGCATACCTCAGCGGGGCGCGGCGGTGGTGCCCGCCGCGGCGGTGGGTGCAGATCGGCATCTTCGACGACGGGACACCGGCGAAGGTGCCCGGTAGCCAGGCGCGCATGGTGGTGACCGGGTCGGCCGGGTCGGGCAAGAGCTACCTGGTCGGGTTGCTGGCGGAGGAATGGATGGACGCCGGCTACTGCGTGCTGCTCGTCGACCCCGAAGGGGACCATCGACAACTCGAGCAGCTCAACCGCGTCCAGGTCGTCGACGTCGAGGCGGGGCTGCCCGAACCGGTGGAACTGGTCGGATTGCTGCAGCCGCACACGGGGCTGGTCGTGGACCTCTCGGCGCTACCCACCGCCGACAAGATCGACTATCTGCAACGGCTGCGGCCGGCGGCCGAAGCCCAGCGGGAGGCCCGCGGATTTCCCCACTGGGTCATCTACGACGAGGCCCACCTGCTGGGCGCGGACCAGCCGCCGCACTGGACGCGGCGCGGTGGATACCTGCTGTCGTCGTTCATGCCCGCCTTACTACCCGAGGGTGAAGTCGGCGAGACTGACATCGTGCTCACCGTCGGCGGCATCGACCCGGTGAGCAGCGTTGCGCGCGAACCGGTTCGGCGGGCATCGATCCAGTTCGGCAAGGCTGCGCCCCGTGCGTTCACGATCGCGGCACGTCGCACCGGCCATGTGCGGCACAGCCACAAGTACGCCGACGTGTTGCTGCCGAAGGAGCGCCGGTTCTACTTCCGCCCGACCGACGGGCGCGCCATCCCGGCAGCGGGGACCATGCACGAGTTCCGCACCGCGCTGGGGAATCTCGATCCGCGGGCGCTGCAGTATCACCTCGAGCGCGGCGACTTTTCCCGCTGGCTCGGCGACACCATCGCCGACATGGACCTCGCCGCGCAGGTCAGCGCCTGGGAAGACGAGTTGGCGGCGCGTCGCGCCGCCGACGTGCAACGCGTACGGCGCCAGTTGATCCACGCCATCGAAGACCGCTATTCCGCCTCCACGGAGCGCGGCTGACGAAAGACGGAACCATGCGCTCGCATGTCCGGATAACCACAACTGAAAGAGGAGCCACTATGTCATCGACTGCGTCATCGACGTCACCGCTACCGCTACCGCACACCGCCACGCCCCCGGCGTACCCCGGCACCGCGCGACGAGGCGGGCACCGACTACGGCCGGCCATCGTCGCCGCGAGCCTCCTGGTGACCGCCGTGACCGGTGCGGCCGCCCTCACCGACACGGTTCGCCCGTCAGAACGGACCACGCCCGCGACCACAACGGCGCGCGGCATGGCGATCGCGCTCACCTCGGCCGAACCGATCGTCATCGACCAGGGCATCTCCATCACGCCCGCACCCGGCTGGGATCTCGTGGATCGGGGCACGAACTGGGTCACGCTGGCCGACACCGACGCCGGCACGCGGATGCGGGTCACGGTCAAGCCCGCCGCCGGGACCGACGTCGTCGCCGCGCTGCAGGCCGACGTCGCCAATGAGGTGGCCAACACCGTCCTGACCAATCTTGCGCCGTCGAGCGGGATCGATACCAAGACCGTGCAGGGCAGGAACTTTCAGCAGGCAGCCCGGATGGACTACACCGCGGACAACACGGTGGGAATCGACACCACCCCCATCCTCGGCGTGTTCATGGAGTTGCTGAACCCCTCGAACCGGATGTCCGCGTTCATCGACGACCGGGAAGCGAGCGTCTCGCCCGCCTATATAGGCAGCGCCGCCCAGGCGATGATCAACTCCATGCTGTGACGGTCCCCGGATCCGGATGACGTGCCGCGCACGAACACGGCCAGGCTAGCTTTCGCGCTGGGAGCCTCCATCGAACCGGATCTCCTACGAGAATCCGCCCCGCAACCACTCATGGCCTATCAGCCGCCGAGGCCGAGGATGCAGGCTGTGTCATCGGGCGAGTCGTTATCCAGAGGCGGTGCCTACGGTGCGCTGAAGGACGCAGGGCGCCATTCCCGTCCTCGGCGTCTTCGACGAGCTGTCGAACGCCTCGAACCTGCTGTCGGCCTCCATCCAGGCGGGGCGGTAACGTCTCCACCCATTCGCCAGCTCCGGCGGGTTTGCGATCAACTCGGCGCGCCGGGGGCGTCCCTGTCCTTTGGGATCGTATGGGGCGCAGAACATTTTCCCCCTATCCGCAGACGCGGTGATGTGCTGAAATCGAATAGTGGGCCTTTTTGGCGGCCTGTCGAGGCGAAGACGATGAGCACGCCGCTCCTGCGTGCCGCGCAGGTGTTCGCCGGGTACACGATCGTTAGTTTGCTGGGATCCGGAGGGATGGGCGAGGTCTATCTCGCCCAGCACCCGCGACTGCCCCGCCGCGAAGCCCTCAAGATCTTGGGCGATGACGTCTGCGCCGACGACAACTATCGTCGGCGCTTCATCGCAGAGGCGGACCTGGCGGCGGCGTTGTGGCATCCAAACATCGTGCGCGTCAACGACCGCGGGGAGTTCGGCGGCCGTCTGTGGATCGCGATGGACTTCGTCGACGGCACCGATGCCGCCAGCCTCCTGCGCGACCGCTACCCGGTCGGCATGCCGGCCGATCAGGTCGCCACGA
>NZ_JBMIOP010000202.1:0-2927 GCF_049197365.1 Mycobacterium sp. THU-M104 | reverse complement strand
GCCGATCAGCGGACGCCCCACCATCATCTCGGTGGGCGCGTTGACCGCGGCCAGCACGTCACGCCCGACGGTCTGCAACGGGGCCACGCCGGCGGCTTCCGCGGCCGTGTAACTCTGCGCACCGGCGTTGACGAGCTGCACAAACTGTTCGTGAAACAGCGCAGCCTGGGCTCTGAGAACCTGATATTGCCGGCCGAACTCTGCGAACGCCGAGGCTACGAGGGCGGACACCTCATCGGCGCCCGCGGCCAGCAGGCCGGCGGTCGGGGCCGCCGCGGCGGCGTTCGCCCCACTGATCATCGATCCGATATTCGCCATGTCACCCGACGCGGCCGCCAGCATCTCCGGCGCGACCACCAAACACGACACCTCTGCCACCCTGATAAAGCCACTGTTGGTCGTGAAATTAATTCGACAGCAAGCGATTCCGCGATCAGCATAAGTGCTGAACACGTCGCGCCGCCGCCGGATCGACGCAATCGGGTTGTCACCGCGCGCCACCGCCAGCGACGTCGCGGCCTTGAGGTCGACCACACGCAGCGAGTTGGATGTCGGTATGCAACTTCCGCAAGGGCTCGCTCGATTCAACCGACGTGTCACCAACCCCGTGCAGCGGATGTGGGCCGGCTGGGCTCCCACGTTGGCCATCGTCGAACACACCGGCCGGCGTTCAGGCAAGCCGTACCGCACGCCGGTCACCGTCTTCAGCGCCGAGATCGACGGCAAGCCCGGCGTGGCCATCCTGTTGACCTACGGCCCCGACCGCGACTGGCTGAAGAACCTGACCGCCGCAGGGGGCGGGCGGATACGCCGCTACGGCAAGGCTTTCGGTCTGATCGACCCGCGCGTGATGCCCAAGGCCGAGGCAGCGGCACACGTCGTTCCCCGGTGGCAGCCGATTTTCCGGAGGCTGCCGTTCGAGCAGGCGGTGCTGCTGACCCGGACCCCCTGAGAAGGGGTGGTGCGGATCACCGCGATCGTCGAGCGCCCGGTAACGCTGCACGGCGCACCCGCCAACGCGGTCGTCGACTTCTCCGGCCACACCGTCTCGCTCGTCGCGGTGCGCAGTGACGTCATCCGGGCCGGCAAGCCCGCGACCGGGGTGGCTTTCGACTCGATCGGCCGCTTCGCCCAGAGCGGGATCCTGCGCGACCGGATGATTCCGAGCGTGCTCGACCATCGCCGGCCATTTCGGGCGGCGACCCGCGGCGGCGGTCGATGTGTATGCCGCCGGCAGCTACTCCCATCCCGAGGGTGGGCGCGGGCGGCTGCGCGCGGAGATGCGCGGATACCTCGACGCCGGCTATGACGCGGTCAAGATGAAGACCGGCGGCGGCCGCGCTGGCGCCCTACGGCCTGCGCTGATACGAAGAGCCCGGCGACCCATTGGATTTCGAGCTCACCCGCGGTGACGGCCGGCTACGACGGTGCGGTCGCCACCGGGGAGAACCTGTTTTCGACCCAAGACGTCACCAACCTGGTGCGTTACGGCGACATGCGGCCCGGCCGGGATGTGTTCCAGATGGACGCTGGCCTGAGCTACGGGCTTTCGGAGTATGCCCGGATGCTCGACGTGCTCGAAAACAACGGGTTCGAGCGCCGGTTCGCCTTCCCGCACGGCGGGCATCTGCTCAACCTGCACACCTGGCGGGGCTCATCGCCCAACTGCCCGAATGAGCAGTAGATTGCGGATGAAGATCGCGGTGATCGGTTGCCGAGCAATGGGTTCCATCTATGCGGCCAGGCTCGCGGCCGCGGGTCACGACGTCGTGGCCATCGACCGCCACCGGGCCGACGTCGAACGGATCAACCGGGACGGGCTGCGGGTCACCGGCCCGAACCCATGGATCTGGCGGTGCTGGCAGCCAAAGCGGCAGACGTGGAAACTGCTGCTCGACAAGCACTTCCGATGCTGGGCGAATCGAGGCCGGTGCTGACGATCCAGAACGGGCTCGGTTCGGCGGAAACGGTCGCCGGCATCGTCGGGGAACAGCGGGTCGCCGTCGGGATCGCCGTCGGGTTCGGCGCGTCGCGGGTGGCCCCCGGGCACGTGCATCACAACGCCATGCGGGCGATGCGGTTCGGCGCCTACGCGTCGCTGCCGCACGCCGCGGTCGAGTCCATCGCGCGGGCCTGGACCGGGGCCGGCTTCGATGCCGCCGCGGTCACCGACATCGCCGCCGTGCAGTGAGAGAAACTCATCTGCAACGCCGCCTACAGCGCGCCGTGCGCGCTGACGTCGATGACGGTGGGGCAGGTGATGGACGACGCTCAGATGGGGCCGGTGAGCCGGGCGGCGGCGACCGAGGCGTGGACGGTGGCACGCGCGTGCGGGGTCGCGGTGACTGTCACCGACCCCGGCGAGCACGCCCGCGCGTTCGGCGCGCAGCTGCCCGACGCCCGACCTCGGCGCTGCTGGATCACCAGGCGCGCCGGGTCAGCGAGATCGACGTCATCAACGGCGCGGCGCCCCGGCACAGCGCCGGGTCGGCATCGCCGCGCCGGTGAACGCCGCGCTGACCGCGGTGGTCAAGGCGATCGAACGGGCATGGCGCTGAATCCGGCCCGCCCGCACCGCGCCGAGGCGCCAACGGTTTCCGGCGTCAACCGGAAGGGGTCCGCGCGGGCAGGTCCGTCACCGAGGCCTGCCGTCGGCGCCGCCACGTGGCGACGTAGTACAGGGCAATCACGACGGCCCAGGACAGCAGGCCGAGCCAGAACTGACTGCGCGCCGACGGATCGAACGCCATGCGCACCAGGACCGCGACGAGGCCGGCCACGGTCAGCAGAGACAGCCCCGGGAACAGCCACATTTTCACCGGGAGCCGCCCGGGGGGCGTCCGGCGGCGTAGCACGATCTGGGACAGGGCGATCAGCACGTACACGAACATGACGATCGCACCCGAGGAGTTCACCAGAAAGGTGAA
>NZ_JBMIOP010000174.1:0-1448 GCF_049197365.1 Mycobacterium sp. THU-M104 | reverse complement strand
CCTGGACAGCTTCGGCGACGTCGGAGCAGCCGCGCAGGAGCTGCAGGTGCATCCCAAGACGGTCCGCTACCGGGTGCGGAGGGTCGAGCAGCTGAAGGTGGTCTCATTGTCAGATCCTGAAGTGCGGCTGCTGTTTTTGCTCGGGCCGCGCATCGTAGAAAGATCGCCTTAGCGACGAGATCGATCGACACCCAGCAGCACCGTCGGCGGCATGGCGACCGTGTCGCAGCCGCCGCGGTCAGACGAGCCCACCTAGCCGTTCGTGCCGTATGCTTTCTCTCGGATCTCTTTCGAATTTTGAGGTGGGATACATCATGCGCGCTACTAAGCTGCTGCTTTTGGCCATCACCTGTACGACAGCCGCATTCGGCGCCTTCGGCGTCGCCCACGCTGACGGCAATGATGACGCATTTATCGAGGCGCTCAACGCAGAGGGGATTGGATACCCGAACTCAAGCCAGGCGATATCCAGCGGCAAAGCTGTCTGTTCCTATATCATCGCGGGACGGCACAGCGAACAACAAACCGCACAAATGGTGTTAGACGAAAACCCCAAGCTCTCGCCTATTCAGGCCGTTCAGTTCGTGAACCTCGCCCGGGGTGCCTATTGCCCCCTGCCGCCGATGGGTGGAGGCGGTGGCGGCTAGCCGCTAATTCGGCGCCGCGCCGGCAAGGTGATAACGATCGCGGCCGAGCGAATCGGTCATTTCAGTTTCCGGCGCAGCCTGCATCAGCAACCGAGCACCAAGATGGGCAACTTCCGCCAGAATCTCGGGCAACTCGCGATCCGACACGAAAAGCTCGTCGATCTTGGCGCGGACACGATCGGTCGGTAATGCTCGTGCAAGCACGAGCATGGATCGCTGCTCTTTGATGAATTGGCGGGTTTCGAAGCAGAACCTATGAGTTACCGGTTTTGCACCGGCTTTACAATGCGACTCCGTATCCTGTTCGCTAACCCCATGCGAACTCGTTGGCGGCCAATTCCTCCTGCCAGTCCGGCGGCAGCGGTAGTGACGCCGATGCCGATTCCACCCGTCTACGGTTGTTGTATGCCAGTGTCGACGCCAGCCAGCCACTGGACATGATCAGGGCGGCAGCCGGCCGCTCGCCTTCTTTTTCCTTGTCGTCTTTGCCCCGGCGGTTCCTGCCGCCTCGGCCGTCGCCGCGGCTATCAGTCGCAGCGGACGCCGCGCCACCCCCGGACATCGTGCCCACCATCGCCTCTTGCATCGCCGTCCCGGGTGGTAGTTCGGCGGCGGCCACCGGGGCGGCGCCGGCGTTGGCGGCGGCCAGCGACACTGCTACCGGCTTGGCACCGGCAGCGGCCGCGCCCCAGCTCGGCGGCACCGACAACGCGCCGATCCCATAAGCCTGTGGCATGTCCGCGGTCGGTAAGCCGACCACGTTCGGCCCGAGCAACGCAGTTTTACCCAGATCGCCGAGAT
>NZ_JBMIOP010000148.1:0-16711 GCF_049197365.1 Mycobacterium sp. THU-M104 | reverse complement strand
ACACTGAGGCACCACTGATCGCTGCGGGCGGCACACACCGAGGGGGAGACCCGAGCATGAAGAACTTCACATCGATCGCCACCGGCATGGCGGTCCTGGGGGCGTTTGCCGCCGCAGCCGTCGGCGTGACGTCCGTCGCGTCCGTTCCGGCCGCCGGCCCCGCGCAGGTCCAACTGGCCGCGGTCGGCGCGCCCCTGCCGCAGGACCCGCCGGCCCCGGCCCAGGGCGCGAACGTCCCGACTGCCGCGCAGCTGACCGACGTGCTGAACAACCTGGCCGACCCGAACGTGCCGTTCGCCGACAAGGGCAACCTGGTCCAGGGCGGGATCAGCGGCATGGAAGCCCACGTCGCCGACAAGAAGCTGAAGAAGGCCGCCAAGAACGGGGACCTGCCCCTGTCGTTCGCGGTGACCAACATCCAGCCGGCCGCGCCCGGCTCGGCCACGGCCGACGTGGCGGTGTCGGGTCCCAAGCTGGCGGCGCCGGTCAGCCAGAACATCACATTCGTCAACCAGGGCGGCTGGGTGCTGTCCCGCTCCTCGGCGATGGAGTTGCTGCAGGCTGCAGGCCAGTCGTCCTAACATCACGTTCGGCTCTATCGAAGGGAAAACCGTGAAACGGGTAGCAACGGTAGCGGTCCTGGCCGTCATCGGCGGCTCAGTCGCAGGCGCAGCGTTCAGTGCACCGTCGGATGGCCTCGTTGGGATCCAGCTGGCGGCAGTGGGGACACCCCTGACGCCGCTGCCGCAGAACCCCCCGTCCCCGGCGCCGGGGCAGAACCTGCCGACCGCTGAGCAGCTGTCGAATCTCTGCAACCAGGTCACCGATCCCGGCGTGTCCTACACGACGAAGAACGACCTGGTCGAGAATGGCATCAGCCCGGACGAGGGCCACGTCGCCGACCACGAACTGCGCAAGGCCTACCGGCACGGGAACTTCCCGGAAACGTTCACCGCGACGAACGTCGCGCCGGCCGGCCCGAACGCCGCCCAGGCCGACGTGGCCATCGCCGGCCCGAAGTTCGCCGGGCCGGTCACCAAGCGCCTCGCGTTCGTCAACCAGAATGGCACCTGGGTCCTGCAGCACGACGCCGCGATCGCGCTGATTCAGGCGGCGACGGCGACGGACTGACCGGTCCGCGCGCTCAGCGCAGGTCCATGTCGAACACCCGGGCGTGCAGCACCGTGCGGTTCCGCAGCGCGGCGCGCACCGCGCGGTGCAGGCCGTCCTCGAGGTAGGTGATCCCCTTCCAGCGCACCGCGTGCGGGAACAGGTCGCCGTAAAAGGTGGAGTCTTCGGAAAGCAGCCGGTCGAGCGCGAGCACCGTCGTCGTGGTGACCAATTCGTCCAGCCGGAGCTGCTGGGGGGGTATTCGGGACCAGTCTTTGTAGGACAGCCCGTGCTCGGGATAGGGCTTCCCCTCCCGCACGCCTTTGAAGATCATGGATCGATCATCGGCGATTCCGGCCCCGTCGCATCGGCCGGGCCGCACGGGTTCATGCTCGATAGGCTAGCCGGAAAGCCCTTCCCGCCGCTGATGCTCTCTGCTGCTGTCGGGCAGCGGAGAGCGGGGCCCGTAAAATCAACCCGGTCAGCAGGTGTCAGGGAGGTGACCAACAATGGGTAGCGCCGACGACCGTCGCTTCGAGGTGCTGCAGGCCATCGTCGCCGACTTCGTCGCCACCAAGGAACCCATCGGTTCCAAGTCCCTGGTCGAGCGTCACAACCTGGGGGTGTCGTCGGCGACGATCCGCAACGACATGGCGGTGCTGGAGGCCGAGGGCTACATCGTGCAGCCCCATACCAGCTCGGGGCGCGTGCCCACCGAGAAGGGCTACCGCGAGTTCGTCGACCGGCTGGAGGACGTCAAGCCGCTGTCGTCGGCCGAGCGGCGCGCGATCCAGGGCTTCCTCGAGTCCGGCGTGGACCTCGACGACGTGTTGGGCCGGGCGGTGCGGCTGTTGGCGCAGCTGACCCGCCAGGTGGCCGTGGTGCAGTACCCGACGCTGTCGTCGTCGACGGTGCGGCATCTTGAGGTGATCGCCCTGACCCCCGCCCGGCTGCTGATGGTCGTCATCACCGACTCCGGCCGGGTGGACCAGCGCATCGTCGAGCTCGGCGACGTGATCGACGACTACCAGCTTTCTCAGTTGCGCGACATGCTCGGCCAGGCGCTGATCGGCAAGAAGCTGTCGGCGGCCTCGGTCGCGGTGGCCGACCTCGCCGGGCAACTGCGTGGCCCCGACGGCCTCAGCGACGCCGTCGGCCGTTCGGCGACGGTGCTGCTGGAGTCGTTGGTCGAGCACACCGAGGAGCGCCTGCTGATGGGCGGTACTGCGAACCTGACCCGCAACGCCGCGGACCTCGGCGGCTCGCTGCGTTCCATTCTCGAGGCCCTCGAGGAGCAGGTCGTGGTACTGAAGCTGTTGGCGGCCCAGCAGGAAGCCGGCAAGGTCACCGTGCGTATCGGTCACGAGACGGCCGTCGAGCAGATGGTGGGCACCTCGGTGGTGACCGCCGCTTACGGCACCTCCGACACCGTCTACGGCGGAATGGGTGTGCTGGGGCCCACCCGAATGGATTACCCGGGAACTATTGCCAGCGTTGCCGCGGTTGCTCTCTACATCGGCGAAGTGCTCGGTTCCCGGTGAACATGCTCGTGCATAATGCTCAGGCTTGCGCAGGCGCGGCGAAAACCAGGTAGAGGAGACTCAAGCGTGGCACGCGACTATTACGGCCTGCTCGGCGTGAGCAGGAACGCCAGCGATGCGGACATCAAACGCGCCTACCGCAAACTGGCGCGCGAATTGCATCCCGACGTCAATCCCGACGAGGCCGCGCAGGTGAAATTCCAGGAAATCAGCGCCGCCTACGAGGTACTGAGCGACCCGGAGAAACGCCGGATCGTCGACATGGGCGGGGACCCGCTGGAAAACGCGGCGTCGGGTGCCGGAGGTTTCGGCGGCTTCGGCAACCTCGGCGACGTGTTCGAGGCTTTTTTCGGCGGCGGCTTCAACGGCGGCGGGACCTCTCGGGGCCCGATCGGCCGAGTCCGGCCCGGCTCGGACTCGCTGCTGCGGATGCGCCTCGATCTCGAGGAGTGCGCCACCGGCGTCACCAAACAGGTCACCGTCGACACCGCGGTGTTGTGCGACCGCTGCCAGGGCAAGGGCACCAACGGCGATTCCGCTCCGGTCCCGTGCGACACCTGCGGTGGACGCGGGGAGGTGCAGACGGTCCAGCGTTCGCTGCTGGGCCAGGTCATGACGTCCCGGCCCTGTCCCACCTGCCGCGGGGTAGGCGTGGTCATCCCCGACCCGTGCCACCAGTGCATGGGCGACGGCCGGGTGCGGGCGCGTCGGGAGATCAGCGTCAAGATTCCCGCCGGTGTCGGCGAGGGCATGCGGGTGCGACTCGCCGCGCAGGGTGAGGTCGGCCCGGGCGGTGGGCCCGCAGGTGACCTGTACGTCGAGGTGCACGAACAGGCACACGACATCTTCGTCCGGGAGGGCGACGACCTGCATTGCACGGTTTCGGTGCCGATGGTCGACGCGGCGCTGGGCGTCACGGTCACCGTCGACGCCATCCTGGACGGCATGAGCGAGATCACCGTCCCGCCCGGCACGCAGCCGGGGACGGTCATCACACTGCGTGGCCACGGGATGCCACACCTGGGAACGGGCGTCCGAGGTGATCTGCTCGTCCACGTCGAGGTGGTCGTCCCCGCCCGGCTGGACCACCGGGACACCGAATTGCTGAGGGAACTGAAGAACCGCCGCAGCCGTGACGTGGCCGAGGTCCGTTCCTCGCACGACGCCGCTAACGGGGGCGGGCTGTTCAGCCGGCTGCGCGAAACCTTCACCGGACGTTAGCCGGCCGTCGTCAGGGGTTGTCCATGGTGGCGACGCTGTTCTACATCGATGCGCTGCCCGATGCCGGCGCGGTTGCCGGTGTCGGCGGCGACGAGGGATTCCATGCGGCCACCGTGCGCCGGATCCGGCCCGGTGAGCAACTGGTGCTCGGTGACGGCGCCGGGGGCCTGGCCCGCTGCGAGGTCGAATACGCGGGCCGCGACGGGTTGCGCGCGCGGGTGCTGGGACGGTGGAGCGTCGCGCCCGGACGGCCCCGGATCACCGTCGTGCAGGCGCTACCCAAGTCCGAACGTTCAGAGCTCGCGGTCGAGCTGGCCACCGAAGCCGGCGCCGACGCGTTCGTCGCCTGGCAGGCGGACCGCTGCGTCGCCACCTGGACGGGCGCCCGCGTCGACAAGGGCCTGCGACGCTGGCGCGCCGTCGCCCGCTCGGCGGCCCGGCAATCCCGTCGCGCGCACATCCCGCCGGTCGAGGGCCTGCTGTCCACCGCGGCACTCACCCGGCGGATCTCCGACGAAGTGGCCGCCGGGGCGACGGTGCTGGCGCTGCACGAGTCGGCGACCGGTCGGTTCGCCGATATACTCGCGGATCATACTGTTGCGCAAGCAGATTCGATTTTTCTCGTGGTCGGCCCGGAGGGCGGGATCGCACCGGGGGAGATCGCCGCGCTCACCGACGCCGGCGCGGTGGCGGCCCGGCTCGGCCCGCAGGTGTTGCGGACGTCGACGGCGGCGGCGGTGGCGCTGGGTGCGCTGGGGGTGCTCACCGCACGCTGGGACCCGGACGCCGAGTGCGCATCCGGCGGCGCGACACGCCACTGATGCGTTCCAGATGACACGGTCGCCGGCGCACCGTGCTGCAAACGCGCGCTTGGGAGGGATCCCGGCCGGCGTTAGACTGGTGGTTTGCAGCGTGACCCCGGCATACACGAGCAGGCAGGCATCGGAAACCACGTGACGCCCCGCGAGACCAGCGCCGATGACGCACCCGCAGTTTCGAAGGTGCCTGCTCAGGTCGGTATCAGCATCGACGTTCCGCCCGATCTCATCGTCGGCCTGTTGGGCTCATCAGACGGGAACCTGCGCGCCCTCGAAAGTGCGCTCAACGCACACCTGCATGTGCGGGGCAACGCCGTCTCCGTGTCCGGCGACCCGGGTGACGTCGCACTCGCCGAGCGGGTCATCTCCGAACTGGTCGCCATCGTGGCCGGGGGTCAGCCGTTGACGCCGGACGTGGTGCGCCACAGCGTCGCCATGCTGGTCGGCTCCGGCAACGAGTCGCCTGCCGAGGTGCTCACCCTGGACATCCTGTCGCGGCGCGGCAAGACGATCCGGCCCAAGACGCTGAACCAGAAACGCTACGTCGACGCCATCGACGCCAACACCATCGTCTTCGGGGTCGGCCCCGCCGGCACCGGCAAGACGTACCTGGCCATGGCCAAGGCAGTTCGCGCCCTGCAGACCAAGAAGGTGACCCGCATCATCTTGACCCGGCCCGCTGTGGAAGCCGGCGAACGCCTTGGTTTTCTCCCGGGCACTCTGAGCGAGAAGATCGACCCCTACCTGCGGCCGCTTTACGACGCGCTCTACGAGATGATGGACCCCGAGCTGATCCCGAAGCTGATGTCCGCCGGGGTCATCGAGGTCGCTCCGCTGGCCTACATGCGCGGCCGTACGCTGAACGATGCGTTCATCGTCCTCGACGAGGCGCAGAACACCACCGCCGAGCAGATGAAGATGTTCCTCACCCGGCTCGGATTCGGCTCCAAGATCGTCGTCACCGGTGACATCACCCAGATCGACCTGCCCGGCGCCGCCCGGTCCGGCCTGCGATCGGCGATGGAGATCCTCGACGACGTCGACGACATCCACCTCGCGGAGCTGACGAGTGCGGACGTCGTTCGGCACCGTCTGGTCTCGGAGATCGTGGACGCCTACGCGAAGTTCGAAGAGCCCGGCCTGACCATGAATCGGGCGGCGCGCCGGTCATCGGGTGCGCGGGGTCGCCGATAGTGGTCCCATGAGCATCGAAGTCTCCAACGAGTCCGGCATCGACGTCTCCGAAGCGGAACTGGTCAGCGTCGCGCGGTTCGTCCTGGCGAAGATGGACGTCAACCCCGGCGCCGAACTGTCGATGGTGTTGCTGGACACCGCCGCGATGGCCGACCTGCACATGCGGTGGATGGACCTGCCCGGCCCGACCGACGTCATGAGCTTCCCGATGGACGAGCTCGAACCCGGCGGCCGCCCCGACGCTCCCGAGCCGGGGCCGGCCATGCTCGGCGACATCGTGCTGTGCCCAGAATTCGCCGCCGAGCAGGCTGCGGCCGCGGGCCACAGCCTCGGCCACGAGTTGGCGTTGCTGACCATCCACGGTGTGCTGCACCTGCTCGGCTACGACCACGGCGAGCCGGACGAGGAGAAGGAAATGTTCGCCCTGCAGGACAGCTTGCTCGAAGAGTGGGTGGCCGAGCAGGTCGAGGCATACCGGCAAGACGTGCAGGGCGAGCGTGATCGCCGACTGCTGGACAAGTCCAGGTATTTCGAAATCTGAGCCGGCCGAGGCTCAGCAGGCCGGGCCCCACCGCAGCGGCAGACTGCTCGGCATGACCGCGCCGCCCGGGGTAAACGTGAAGCGCGGCGTGAAATCGGGCTCCAACTCGAAATCTGTTATCGCATTGAGGAATTCGTTGATGATGACGGTCAGCTCCATGCGGGCCAGGGCTTTGCCCAGGCAGCGATGGATTCCCGCTGCAAAGCTCTGGTGACGCTTGGGTTGGATTTTGCCGTCGTCGGTCACGCTCACCGACGACCCGTCGCCGGCCTCAAGGTTCGTCGTCGCCAAGCACAGGACTACCACCGAGCCCGCCGGTATCGTGACGCCGGCGAGCGTCACCTGGCGCGCGGTGAAGCGCCCGATGAACGGAAACGGCGTCTCCAGCCGCAGCAGCTCTTCGATGAACGCCCCGATCCGGTCGGGGTTGTCGCGCAGGCAGCGACGAAGCCGCCGGTCGCGTGCCAGGTACAACAGCGCCGACCCGATGGCTGCCTGGATGGCGTCCTGTGCGGAGCACAGCAGTGCGTAGAACCCGATCACCTCGTTCTCGGTGAGCGGGTCGGCACCGGTGAGCAGCTGCGAGGCGAGCGCCGGCCGCTCGTCGCCCGTGATGGTCTCGACGAGGTAGGCGAACAGCCCGGAGGCGTGGGGTGACCCGGGCGTGTCCCAGTTGACGTCCTGGGCCCACGCGGCCAGCTTGTCCCGATCACCCAGCGGAAGCCCGCACAGTGCCGTCAACACGCCGAAGGGGAACGGAATGGAGACGTCGGCGATTGCGTCGCACCCGCCGCGGGGCAGCAGAGCACCGATCAGCGCCGATGCCTGCTCCCGCAGCGCGGGCAGCAGCTCATCGGCCGCGCGCGCGGTGAAGTAGGGCTGCAGAATCCGGCGGAAGCGCGAGTGCGCGGGCGGGTCGTAGGCCAGCGGGACCGGGGTCGGCAGCGGTTTCATCCCGGCGCCGGGCAACGGGAGCGGCTGCCTGCGTGAGCTGAAGGTGGCGTAGTCGCCCAGCGCCGCGAGCACGTCTTCGCGGCGGGTCACCAGGTAGTAGCCGCCCATGCCGACGAACACACCTTCGGCCTGAAGCTCGCGCCAGTACTCCTTCGGGTCGGCCGCGATCACGGTCCGGTCGGCATCGGCGAACGGGGGCAGCGTTGGGGGGAAGTCGCTCACCTGACCCACCGCCGTATGGTGCGACCGGTTGCACACGAGCCCGCAGCGTAGAGCAGAATACTGTGGTATTGCTGGTAAGTTCGCGGGTCGTCACGGCAGGTCTCGGAGCCGGCCGAGGCACCGGCGCAGGCGTTGAGCGTCGGGGTGACCGGCGCGGCGCGGCCGATGTGTCAAAATGTCCGCATGGCAGGAAGTTTGCCGGACACCGCGGCCTTCGACCTGTGACCGGACTGAATGAGTTGCTCGGCGCGATCGCGCTGATTGTCCTGGGCGGGCTCTTTGCGGCGATCGACGCCGCTGTCGGCACGGTGTCGCCGGCCCGCGTTCAGGAGCTGGTGCGCGACGAGCGGCCAGGCGCGGCGGCGTTGTCGCGGGTGATGGCCGAGCGGTCGCGCTACATCAACTTGATGGTGCTGCTGCGGATCACCTGCGAGATCACCGCGACGGCGCTGCTGGTGGTGTTCTTCCGGCACGCCCTGAGCGTGGACGGGGGATTGTTCGTGGCCGCGATCATCATGGTGGTGGTCAGTTTCGTCGTCGTCGGGGTGGGCCCGCGCACGCTCGGGCGCCAGCACGCGTACTCGATCTCGCTGGCGACCGCCGTTCCGCTGCAGGTGATCTCGTGGTTATTGATGCCGATCAGCCGGTTGCTGGTGGTGCTGGGCAACGTGCTCACGCCGGGCCGGGGCCTGCGCAACGGGCCGTTCGCATCCGAGATCGAGCTGCGCGAGGTCGTCGACCTGGCCCAGCAGCGCGGCGTCGTCGCCGCCGATGAGCGCCGGATGATCCAGTCGGTGTTCGAACTGGGCGACACCCCTGCCCGCGAGGTGATGGTGCCACGCACCGAGATGATCTGGATCGAAAGCGACGAATTGGCCAGCCGGGCAATCAACCTGGCTGTCCGCAGCGGCCATTCCCGCATCCCGGTGATCGGCGAGAACGTCGACGACATCGTGGGTGTCGTGTATCTGAAAGATCTTGTCCAGCATACGTTCTTGTCGGACAACGGCGGACGGGACACGGCCGTGGCCCAGGTGATGCGTCCGGCGGTGTTCGTGCCGGACTCCAAGCCGCTGGACGCGCTGCTGCGGGACATGCAACGTGACCGCAACCACATGGCCCTGCTGGTCGACGAGTACGGCGCGATCGCAGGCCTGGTCAGCATCGAAGACGTGCTGGAGGAAATAGTCGGGGAGATCGCCGACGAGTACGACCAGGCCGAGACGGCGCCGATCGAGGATTTGGGCGGCAAACGCTTCCGTGTCTCGGCGCGGCTGCCGATCGAAGACGTCGGGGAGTTGTACGGGGTGGAGTTCGACGGTGACCTCGACGTCGACACCGTGGGCGGCCTGCTGGCCCTGGAACTGGGCCGGGTGCCGCTGCCCGGCGCCGAGGTGGTGTCGCACGGGCTGCGCCTGCACGCCGAAGGGGGGCTCGACCATCGGGGGCGGGTGCGGATCGGCACCGTCCTGCTCACCCCGGTGGAGTCCGACGGGTCCAACGGAGCGGAGGCCGGCCGTCATGGCTGAGTGCCGGCACGCCGAGCGTGTACTCACGGCGAGAATTCCCGCTTGGGCTCAAGGGGTGCTAGGTCGCACTGTGTGTACGTTCGAGAAGAGGCTGGTATGACGGACTTCCGTTCGGGGTTCGTGTGCCTGGTGGGTCGGCCGAACACCGGCAAGTCGACGCTGACCAACGCCCTGGTGGGTGCCAAGGTGGCAATCACCTCGAAGCGGCCGCAGACCACCCGGCACACCATCCGCGGGATCGTGCACCGGGAGAACTTCCAGATCATCCTGGTCGACACCCCCGGCCTGCACCGGCCGCGTACCCTGCTGGGCAAGCGGCTCAACGACCTGGTCCGCGACACCTACGCCGAAGTCGACGTGATCGGGCTGTGCATCCCGGCCGACGAGGCGATCGGCCCCGGTGACCGGTGGATCGTCGACCAGATCCGTGCGGTCGCGCCCCGGACCACCGTCGTGGCGATCGTCACCAAGATCGACAAGGTGCCCAAGGAGCGGCTGGTCGCGCAGCTGGTCGCGGTCAGCGAGCTCGTCGGCGACACGGCCGAGGTCGTGCCGGTGTCGGCGGTCCGCGGTGACCAGGTCGACGTGCTGATCGACGTCTTGGCCGAGGCCTTGCCACCCGGTCCGGCGTACTACCCCGACGGCGAGCTGACCGACGAGCCGGAGGAAGTCCTGATGGCCGAGCTCATCCGCGAAGCGGCCCTGGACGGGGTGCGCGACGAACTCCCGCACTCGCTCGCGGTGGTGATCGACGAGGTCAACCCGCGCGAGGGTCGCGACGATTTGATCGACGTGCACGCCATCCTCTACGTCGAGCGGTCCAGCCAGAAGGGGATCGTCATCGGCAAGGGAGGGGTCCGGCTGCGGGAGGTGGGCACCGCAGCGCGCACCCAGATCGAAAAGCTGCTGGGCGCCAAGGTCTATCTCGACCTGCGGGTCAAGATCGCCAAGAATTGGCAGAGCGACCCCAAACAGCTTGGTCGGCTTGGTTTCTGAAGTCGTGTCTTCTCTCGTCCGTAGCGGACAGGTCGCTGCTAAGACGCTTCAGGTGGTCCACCACACCTTCGGCTGCTTGCTCGCCCAGCCGCAGACGGCTTCCAGTTCGGCGGCCAATGAGATCAGCATGGGTTCGCTGTCCGCAGGACCCATCAACTGCACCCCGATCGGCAGGCCGTCAGAGGTGAATCCCGCCGGCACGTTGATTGACGGCCAGCCCAGTACGTTCCACGGCCACGTCGCCGGGCAGGCGCGGATCATGGCGCGGTCGAGGCGATAGCTGCCCAGCCTGTCGAACGCGCGCACTTGGGGGGGCGGCTGCGCGGTGGTCGGTGCCAGCACCACGTCGACGATGTCGAAGATCGAGCCGACGCGGCGCTGGGCGGCGGCCTCGTGGCGGCGGGCGCTGCGCAGCGTGGACTGTCCCAGCACGTGGCCGGTGCGCAAGTTGGACAGGGTGCGCGGATCCAGGGTGACGCCGTCGCCCAAGCGCTCCTCCCACTCACGCAGCCCCGCGGTGGACCGGACCAGAAAGTCCCACGACAACCGCAGGCCATAATCGGGGTTGCCGGGCACCACGGTGTGGCCGAGCAGTTGGAGTTGCTTGGCCATGGCGCGTGTCGCCGCCGCGATCTCCGGGTGCAGTTTGGCTCGAAAAACGGTGAACGGGAACCGGGTTGACAGTGCGACGGTCAGCGGGCCGGGGGCTTTCCCGACGTAGTCGGACACCGTCAGCGGGGAAGGCTTGTGCCGGTCGCCTTCGACGTTGCCGGACGCCGCGTCGAGCACCAGGGCCGCATCGGCCACGGTGCGGGCCAGCACACCGTTGACCGTGATGCCGTTGAACGCCTCCGGCAGCGGCCAGGTGGAGATGCGGCCCCGCTGCGGCTTGATGCCGACCAGGTGGGTCCACGCGGCCGGGATGCGGACGCTGCCGGCGCCGTCGGAGCCGATCGCTGCGGTGACCAGGCCCGCGGCCACCGCAGCCGCGCTACCGCCCGACGATCCGCCCGGGGTGTGCCGCCGGGACCACGGGTTGCGGGTGTGCCCGAATCCGGGTCCGCTGGTGAACGGCCATTGGCCCAGTTCACAGGTGTTGGTCTTGCCCACGATCACCGCGCCGGCCGCCTTCAGGCGGCGAACAACCTCGGCGTCCTGGGCGGCGGGGCGTACATTCCCGTCGGTCCCGTACGCGGTGGGCACCCCGGCAACATCGACGTCGTCCTTGACCGCGATCGGGATGCCGAGCAACGGGGAGGTGTCGCCGGCGGCCCGGAGACGATCGGCCTCGGCCGCGTCGGCCAGCGCCGACTCGGTGAGCACCACCCGGAAGGCGTTCAGGCTGGACTGGCTGACGTGGATGGCGTTCAGGGAACCACGCACCAATGTGTCCGACGTCACAGAGCGACTGGCGAGCTGATAGAGCAGGTCAGTCAGTGTAGGCAAGGGCTGGCCGCCGGAACCGGGAGCGGGTCCGGCAGCGGACCCAGGAGCGCCAACCACGGGGTACGAGACTATCGGCGCGGATACCCGCGATGTCGCGGCGGGGTGCAAAACTGTTGTAATGCGGCTGTATCGAGACCAGGCGGTTGTACTGCGCCAGCACAAGCTCGGCGAAGCCGACCGGATCGTCACCCTACTGACCCGCGAGCACGGGCTGGTTCGCGCAGTGGCCAAGGGCGTGCGCCGCACCCGCAGCAAATTCGGCGCTCGGCTGGAGCCCTTCGCGCACATCGACGTCCAACTGCACCCGGGCCGCAACCTGGACATCGTCACCCAGGTGGTGGCGATCGACTCGTTCGCCACTGACATCGTCAACGACTACGGCCGGTACACCTGCGGGTGCGCCATGCTGGAAACCGCCGAACGCCTCGCCGGCGAGGAGCGGGCACCCATCCCGGCCCTGCACCGGCTCACGGTGAGCGCGCTGCGGGCGGTGGCCGACGGGCACCGTCCCCGCGACCTGCTGCTGGACGCCTACCTGCTGCGCGCCATGGGTGTCGCGGGGTGGGCGCCGGCGCTGGTCGAGTGCGCTCGGTGCGCCACGCCCGGGCCGCACCGAGCGTTTCACATCGCCGCCGGAGGCAGCGTCTGCACGCACTGCCGTCCGGCCGGTTCCACCACCCCGCCGCCGGGGGTGCTGGACCTGATGTGCGCGTTGCACGACGGCGACTGGGAGGCTGCCCAGGTGGCGCCGCAATCACAGCGCAGCCATGTCAGCGGACTGGTGGCCGCGCACCTGCAATGGCACCTGGAGCGGCAGCTCAAAACGCTGCCACTGGTCGAGCGGACGTACCGGGCCGACCGCACGGTCGCCGACCTGCGTGCGGCAACAGCCCGGCAGGACCTGGCCTGTGGCTAAAAAGGCCGATCGCACGGCGAAGCCGATCGACTTCCCTCAGTTGCCACCCGCCCCCGACGACTACCCGGTCTTCCCCGACACGTCGAGGTGGCCGGTCGACTTACCCGAGTTGCCGCCCGCGCCCGGCGGTGGTCCGCGCAGGCCCCCCCAGCACGTTTCGAAGGCGGCCGCGCCGCGCATACCGGCCGCCCGGCTGCCCAACCATGTCGCGATCGTGATGGACGGCAACGGCCGCTGGGCCACCCAACGCGGGCTGCAACGTACCGATGGGCACAAGATGGGCGAGGCTGTGGTGATCGACATTGTTTGCGGCGCAATCGAACTCGGTATAAAGTGGCTCAGCCTTTACGCATTCTCCACCGAGAACTGGAAGCGCTCGCCCGAGGAAGTCCGGTTTCTGATGGGTTTCAACCGGGACGTGGTGCGACGGCGCCGCGAAAACCTCAACGAGATGGGCGTCCGGATCCGGTGGGTGGGGTCGCGGCCGCGGTTGTGGCGCAGCGTCATCAACGAACTGGCGATCGCCGAGGCGATGACGGACGGGAACGACGTCATCACCGTCAACTACTGCGTCAACTACGGTGGTCGCACCGAAATCGCTGCAGCAGCAAAGGAAATCGCTCGTGAGGCGGCCGCGGGCCGGCTGAACCCGGATCGCGTCACCGAGTCCACGGTCGCCCGCCACCTGCAGCGGCCCGACATCCCCGATGTCGACCTGTTCCTGCGGACGTCGGGGGAGCAGCGCTCCAGCAACTTCATGCTGTGGCAGGCGGCCTACGCCGAGTACATCTTTTCCGACAAGCTGTGGCCCGATTACGACCGCCGCGACTTGTGGGCTGCCTGCGAGGAATATGCTTCTCGCAACCGGCGATTCGGGAGTGCCTGATTCGGGAGTGTTCAGTGGCGTCATTGCAGGAGCGTCTGGAGTCCGTCCTCGTCGACATTGTTCCCGCTGACGAGGAACCCGACGGTGCGCTGACAGTCCGCCACGGAGGCACCATCGCGTCGTTGCGGGTGGTCAACATCGCCGAGGACCTCGACCTGGTCTCGCTCACCCAGGTGTTGGCGTGGGATCTGCCGCTCACCGAGAAGGTCGCCGACCAGGTGGCCAGGCAGGCTCGGGACAGCAACTTCGGCAGCGTGACGTTGGTGGAGAAAGGGAACGACAAAGCGGTGCAGCACAATTCCGGCAAGGACGTGGTCAAGAGCGCCGACGTGATCATGCGGTACAACTTCCCCGGCGCCGGTCTGACCGACGACGCCCTGCGCACCCTGGTCCTACTGGTGCTCGACACCGGCGCCGAGATGGCCCGCCAACTGGTGTCTTGACCGGTCAGGACCTGCACTCCGAGCACAGGCCGAAGATCTCGATGGTGTGGCTGGCGTCGGAGAAGCCGTGCTTGGCGGCCACTTCGGCAGCCCACTGTTCGACCTCGTGGTCGCCGACCTCGATCGTGGAGCCGCAGTTGCGGCACACCAGATGGTGGTGATGGTGTTCCGAGCACCTGCGGTAGGCCGACTCGCCGGTGTCGGTGCGCAGCGTGTCGACCATCCCCGCCGCCGCCATCGACTGCAGCGTCCGGTACACGGTCGTCAGCCCGATGTTCTCGCCGCGGCGCCGTAGCTCGTCATGCAACTCCTGCGCCGAGCGGAATTCGTCGATGTTTTCCAGCAGGGAGGAGATGGCCGCTCGTTGCCGGGTGGAGCGCACACTGGGTCCGGTCATGCGTCTTCGCCGGCGTGGGCGACGGCGTCGACGACGATGTGCGCCAAGTGGTGGTCGGCGAGCCGGTACATCACTTCTCGGCCCGCGCGCTCGCCGGTCACCACGCCCGCCGCCTTGAGGATCTTCAGGTGCTGGCTGACCAGCGGTTGTGGCACGCCCAGTGCGTCGACCAGCTCGTGCACGCAGCGGTGGGATTCGCGCAGCTGCAACACGATGGCGATCCGCACGGGCGCGGCCAGCGCGCGCAGCAGTTCGCCGGCGGCGTCGAGGATCTCCCGCGGGGGCGGCACCGGGTACCCGGCGAACGCGGCGTGCTCACCGGGGCCGGCCGGGCCGTGCTCGTGGACGGCCAGACCCAGCTCGGGTCGGCTGTCGCCGTCGGCGGCCGTCGGTGTGCGGGAGGACGTCGCCATGGTGGAGTGATCACCTCGAGAAGTGACGGAAATAGGGAGGGCTGACCGCGGACCCGACGGTACGGCCGGCCTCCACTGTCACATGCATGATGACGCATGTCAAAGACCGGGAGGCCGGTGGATACCATGACTGCAGTTTTGTCCGCGGCGGATCCTCGCCGCACGTGTCTTCCCCGATCCGAGAAGGAGTGCACCGCGCCGTGGCGTCCGTCATCGACACCGTAGTGAACCTCGCCAAACGGCGGGGCTTCGTCTATCCCTCGGGCGAGATCTACGGCGGCACCAGGTCGGCGTGGGATTACGGGCCGCTGGGTGTGGAGCTCAAGGAGAACATCAAGCGGCAGTGGTGGCACTCGGTGATCACCGGCCGTGATGATGTGGTGGGTCTGGACTCCTCGATCATCCTGCCGCGACAGGTCTGGGTGGCCTCCGGCCACGTCGAGGTGTTCCACGATCCGCTGGTCGAATGCCTCAACTGCCACCACCGGCACCGCCAGGACCACATGCAGGAGGCCTATGTGGCCAAGAACGCGGCGAAAAAAGATCTCCCGTCCCCCGACTCGGTGCCGATGAGCGAGATCACCTGCCCGGACTGCGGCACCAAGGGCCAGTGGACCGAGCCGCGCGAGTTCAACATGATGCTCAAGACCCACCTGGGGCCGATCGAGACCGAGGAGGGGGTGCACTATCTGCGGCCGGAGACCGCGCAGGGCATCTTCGTCAACTTCGCCAACGTGATGACGACGGCCCGCAAGAAGCCGCCGTTCGGGATCGGGCAGATCGGCAAGAGCTTCCGCAACGAGATCACCCCGGGCAACTTCATCTTCCGGACCCGCGAGTTCGAACAGATGGAGATGGAGTTTTTCGTCGAGCCGTCGACCGCCAAAAAGTGGCACCAGTACTGGATCGACACCCGCCGGCAGTGGTACGTCGACCTCGGCATCGATCCGCAGAACCTTCGGCTCTACGAACACCCCGCCGAAAAGCTGTCCCACTACTCCGACCGCACCGTCGACATCGAGTACAGGTTCGGCTTCGCCGGCAACCCGTGGGGTGAACTCGAGGGCGTGGCGAACCGGACCGACTTCGACCTGTCCACCCACGCGAAGCACTCCGGCGTGGACCTGTCGTTCTACGACCAGGCCACCGACGCGCGCTACACCCCGTACGTCATCGAGCCCGCGGCCGGTCTGACCCGGTCGTTCATGGCGTTCCTGATCGACGCCTACACCGAGGACGAGGCCCCCAACGCCAAGGGCGGGATGGACAAGCGGACGGTGCTTCGGCTGGACCCGCGGCTGGCGCCGGTCAAGGCGGCGGTGCTGCCGCTGTCGCGGCACGCCGACCTGAGCCCCAAGGCCCGCGACCTGGCCGCCGAGCTGCGCACGTGCTGGACCATCGACTTCGATGACGCCGGCGCCATCGGCCGCCGCTATCGGCGCCAGGACGAGGTCGGCACGCCGTACTGCGTGACGGTGGATTTCGACTCCCTGCAGGACGGCGCCGTGACCGTGCGCGAGCGCGACTCCATGACGCAGGAGCGGGTCGCGATGACTGCCGTCGTCGACTACCTGGCGGCGCGGCTCAAGGCGTGCCGGTGATTGTGCCCGCGGCGGTTCTTCGCGTGCGCGCCTGATCGCCTTTGCCGCACGGTCGCGGCGATCGTTCAGTTGCGCTCCGAGTCGGCGTCGGAGGGGAAATCTGACCAGGTTCACCCGGATTTTTTCTGGCGTCATTGTCTGGCGTCATTGTCTGGCGTCATTGTCGCTTTACCGGGCACGGTAGTTGGCGCGGTTGCGCAGTCGGGCGGACGAATCATCGGGACCTGCCGCAGGTCGGTGCATCGGTTTAAAAGTTTGGAGAAAGCATGGGTTTTGCTGGGGAAGTGCTCTACGCTCTATCCATGGCGGTCGGGCACCATCGGCCGACCCGCAATGGCAGTGGCATCTGATTGGTCGTCAAAGCCGTTGATCGGCTGAATATGGTGGGGTGTAGATGTTTCCTTCGTTTCCGTGGTTGCCGCCGGAGATCAATTCGGCGCTGATGTTTTCGGGTGCGGGATCCGGGCCCCTGTTCACGGCATC
>NZ_JBMIOP010000143.1:0-2674 GCF_049197365.1 Mycobacterium sp. THU-M104 | reverse complement strand
CCCCGCCGGTGGCGGTTCCCCACCCCAGGTTGAACGCCACACCGCCGGCACCGCCGTCACCACCGGTGGCGCCGCTGCCGCCGGCCCCGCCGGTACCGCCGAGCGCAAAGCCGGCCCCACCGGCACCGCCGGCGCCGCCCGCGCCGGTGCTGCTGTCACCGCCGGCCCCGCCGGTGGCGCCCGCCGGAGTGCCGAAGCCGAAGTCGGCGCCCCCGAGAAAGCCCACGTTACCGCCGTCACCGCCGGTGCCGCCGGTCGCGGTGGTCGCGCTCCCACCAGCACCACCGGTACCGCCGACACCTGAATAGAACCCACCCTGCCCGCCGGCCCCGCCATTGCCGCCGTCCACACCGGAGATGGTGGAGTTCCAGCCGGCCCCGCCGGTCCCGCCATTGCCATCCCACACGGCGGCCCCACCTGTCCCACCGGTACCAGGGGCCACACTGGCCGAACCGGGGCCACCGGTCCCGCCGTTACCGCCGTTACCGAGGATCCCGGCCAGCCCGCCGTTACCGCCATTGCCACCGGTGACCGTGGAGTTCCAGCCGTTGCCGCCGTTGCCCATCAACAAGCCGCCGTTTTGACCATTCGGGCTGGCCTGCGTCCCATTGGCGCCGTCGAAAAACAGCGGCTGTCCCAGCAACTTGTCGCTGGTCTGGTTCAACTCATACATCACCGTCGCCAACGGTTCCGTCGTCGCCGACGGCGGCGACGACCCTGAGGCCTCAGCCACCGCGGCCGGCCACGTCGCCGGATTGAACGCCTCGGTGGCAAGCGACTCAGCACCCCGGAACGCCTGGCTCGCCTGGTTCAGCGCCTGCACAATCTGGTCCGAGACCTTCTGGGCCTCGGTGATGAGCGTCTGGAACTCCTGGCCCACCTCGGAAAACAGCGTCGCCAGGGCCTTGGAGATCTGATCACCGGCGGATCCCGGCACCCAGACGAACGGCAGGCCCGCCGCCGCATTCGCGGCGCCCAGCGACGAGCCGATGGTCGCCACCTGCGCCGCCGCAGCCGTCAACGCATCTGGCGCGACGACGACATACGACATTGCTGACCTCCGAAGAGTCGCCGGAAACACCGCATAACCTACGCTGCAGCCGAATAACGACTGAATACCTAAAGAATAATAGGACTATAGCGCACGCGTCTAATCAATACGTTCCGTTTTGACGTGGAAAAGGTGATAGCCGGTATGTTAATGAGGCTACCCAGTTCGCTCGACCCGAAAGCTGGGTGAGCCGAGCATGGATCGGCCACAGTGCCGAGAGAATAGGACTCTCGCCTTTCGCCAAGCGCCGGCAAAGACACCCCTGGTGTGCGCGCCCGCCGGTTGTCCCGGGTGTAGATGCCGACCATCGCCCAGGGCGGGTCGGGTAAGCCCAGCCGGTGGCGGTCCCAGTAGGCGGCGGGGGCTACCTCGATCAGCCACTGCGCGCCACGCCGGTACATCCAGCACAGGTGCTTGGGTGTGGCGCGACGTAGCCAGCGCCGCACGGTCGACTCGAATCGGTGGATGCAGGCGGCGATGCGCCGGTAGCCCAGGCCGTTGACCTTGTGCAGCAGTGCCTGGCCGATCACCTCGGTGGTGTCGCCATGGCGGGCCTGGAATGCCGTCGGCAACACGATGTGGGTGGATTCGCATTGCGAGCAGCGCACCCGCCGTGGTCGCAGCGTCACTGTCGTACTGCCGTGGGAGCGGATCGTGCGGCACCGTCCAAACCCCCATTTGGCGAGCCGGCTGGCGCATCGTGGGCAGTGCAGCGTCCCAGCGTCGAGATGGTCCTCGGCCAGCTCGGCGATTCGGGCGACGATCAAGCGGTCCGTGGTCGCCACCCACCGTGACGGTCAACAACTACACCGGTACCGCGCCCGGCCAGATCGCCAGCGCCGACGCTTCGCGGCACCGACTCTCCCGATACGGAGACCGGAAATGAACCCCGCGAAGCACCACAGAACTCGGGACAACCTCGCGCTCGCGACCCGAGTCACTACCGCCCCAAAGTCGACAGCAACCTGACTGGATGAGCGTCATCGACGGGCGGCACCGCATTGCCAGCACCAACAATGGCGCGGGTCCGTGATCACCATGGCGACCGTACCCGCCGTCGACGATCCGATCTCCACTGAGCTCAAAAATATGATGCGCCAACCCAAACTGGGTCGCGCGCTCGAACCCCTACCCGCGCGGCGACTCGCTATGGCGATATTAACTCACCGGCGCCACCGGCCGTTCCGCCGGAGCCGCCGGCCGCGCCGCCACTTCCGACGGTGGCATTGGTCGGCGTGAACGCGAAGACGTTGCCGCCGGTGCCACCGTCGCCGCCGATAGGACCGGTGCCGCCGGCACCGCCGGTACCGCCGTAGGCGACTCCGGTGGTCAAGAAGTTGTAGCCCGTGCCGCCCGTCCCCCCGGTACCGCCGACGGTGGCACCGCTGCCGCCCACACCGCCGACGCCTCCGTGGGCGGTACCCCAGTCGATGGGCAGGTACTTCAGCAGGCCGTCGAAATCGTCGACGGCAACGTTGAAGGGCCCCATCCAGGCACTGCCGCCCTGGCCGCCCTGGCCTCCGGCATCGACCGTGCCGGCGCCGCCCACTCCGCCGGCCCCGCCGGTGGCGGTTCCCCACCCCAGGTTGAACGCCACACCGCCGGCACCGCCGTCACCACCGG
>NZ_JBMIOP010000129.1:0-24398 GCF_049197365.1 Mycobacterium sp. THU-M104 | reverse complement strand
AAGTGGTCTCGCCCGTAAGTTCGTCGGGGGTTGTTACCAGACGCCGCGGGTGCCGAGTCTGCGCTGGCGGCGTCGAGACTGTGCTCAGCGCTACTTTTTTTCGCGTTTCGGCGCTGCCACCGCAGTCTCGACACCCCAGCGAACGGGCCCGACGGATTAACGGGCAAGACCACTAGCTCGCGAGGGATTGAAATTCCGGGCTGTCGCTGGCCACGCCGGAAACCTGACGCGACAACGGCGGGCGCCCCTCACATCACAACCCACCCACGGGGTTGTCACGAGAGCCCCTTTTCTTGTCGCCGGTGTGAATGTGTACCGCATGGGTACCCGGTTTCCTCGACAGTTGGTCCAGCAGACTCTCAAGTTGAGCCTTGTCGGTGTGCCAGTGCTGAACCGACTCGGGCTTCTGGGAGAGTTCGGCAAGGACGCGGTCGAATTTGCTGGGTTTCGAACCGCTCTTGTCGCGGGCCGTCTCCGATCGGTGCACAGTTGTCACGTTGACCGCGGGCGGCATTGCCTTGCCGAGTGCGCCGCCGACCGCGCTTGCCAGGATCATCTCGCCAGTCAGGTCTTCGATGGCCTTTGCCGCGACCGCAGGGGCTGCACCGGCGCCGGTACCCTGCAATCCGGAGGCAACCAGCTTGACGGTGGGGGTGGCTGCCGCCCAGTTTGGCGGTACTGACAACCCACCCGTCAGCCCAGCGCTGCCCAGCTGCGCTGAGACCACCGGGGCGGCTGCCGTCAGGTCCGCGTTCGGCGCCGTCATCGATGCAGCCAATTGCGGCCCCGATGCCGTAGGCAACCCGACTGAGGATATCGCGCCTTGCATCCACATAATGTCGAGGTTCATGCCGAACAGGGTGTTGACCACGCCGGAAGCTCCCACTAAAACAGCTCTCCCGCCCGTATCCAGGAAATCCGCGGCGATCGACAACGGCGACGACGAACTCAACAGATCGAGCAGCGGCGTAATCGCCGACGAGACCGGCAGCGCCGAGGTCGCGGCGTTGCTCAGCGTTGCTGGTGTCGTGGACATCAGTTCGGCCAGCTGTGAGAGTATCGGCTGCACCCCGCCCGCTGATGCGCCGATCTCCTGAGCGGCCGAGACGGCTGGAGCCGCGGCGCCGCCCGGATTTGTCGTGGGGGGCGCGGCCGTGAACGGCGCCAATCGGGTGGCAGCCGCGGACGACGCCGCATAGTCGTACATCGCAGCGGTGTCCTGAGCCCACATCTGCTCGTACTGCGCCTCGGCAGCCGTGATCGCCTGCGTGTTTTGGCCGAAGACGTTCGTCGCGATCAATGCCGCCAACTCGCTGCGGTTAGCTGCGATCACCGCCGGGGGCACCGTCGCAGCGAAGGCTGTCTGGTAGGCGTGGACGGCCATGCCGGCCTGGACGGCGGCCTGCTCGGCGCGCGCAGCGGTGTCACGCAGCCACGCTGTATACGGACTGGCCGCGGCCGCCATCCGCACCGCCGAAGGGCCGCGCCATTGCGCTGACAGTGTCGACAGTGTGGACGCATGAGAATTCGCCGCAGAGCGCAGCTCGGCGGCGAGAGTATCCCACGCCGCCGCGGCCCGCGACATTGATCCGGACCCGGCGCCGGCGTAGATACGGCCGGAATTGACTTCCGGCGGCAACATCCCGTAATCCATCTCTACCCCTTCGGTCTAGGGTGTCCCGCTGCACCGTGCGGTCAAAGGTTATTCGTCGTCTTCGGTTATCAGGATGATGTTTATGGGCGCATCGTCTGCCGCCGCAGCATCTGCGGCGCGCACTTTGCCGGCTGTGGCGGTGCCGGCACCGGTTCCGGCGATCGCCCGTCCGGCCAGCCCGGAGAGCGCCATGCCACCGAACAGGTTTCCTTCTTCGGCGGCGGTGACCGCTGCCACGGCCGCGCCCGGTTCCGACACCGGCACAAACACGGCGACCGGCTTGATTTCCGGGGCCGCCATAACCCAACCGTGCGGCACCGACATGTTACTGACCAAAGCCGCGCGTCCCATGCTGGCTGACACTTGCGCCGGTGTCGCCGAGCTGGCCAGCACACCTCCGGAACCAAACACGCCCGCCGGGACGCCTAGCACGACTTTGTCGAACTTGCTGGCCACATTCGCAAAGTTGACCCCCGTTTGGGTTACCGAGTAGAGCAACAGGCTTACAAGCTCGCCTTCTGGAAGCCCGGACAACAAATTGAACGGCGATAGCGACCCGACGGTCACATTTGCTAGCACGTCAACGAGCGAAGACGGTGTGGCCGCCGCCGGCGAGGCGCCCACCGGGGCCGCCATCGTGTGCAGTAACTGGGGAACCGAGGACAGCAGAGCCGGCAATGTCTGTGCCGATGCCTGGGCGGCGCGGGTTACTGCTGCGGCCTGCGCAACCAGACCGCCGGAGTTGGTGGTCTGCGGCGGCTCGCCGAACGGAGTCACCGCGGATGCCGCCGAAGCAGAACTGGCGTAACCGTACATGGCCGCGGCGTCTTGCTCCCACATCTCGGCGTAATCGAGTTCGGTAGCCGCGATTGCCGGGGTGTTCTGCCCGAAAATATTGGTTACCACCAGGGATGCCAATAAGCTGCGGTTGGCCGCGACGGCCGGCGGCGGCACGGTAGCGGCAAATGCAGCCTCGTAGGCGGCCACCGCGGCGCGGGCTTGGGCTGTGGTTTGGCGCGCGCGGACGGCGCTGGTGTCGAGCCATGTCGTATACGACTGGGCCGCCGCGGCCATCGCCGCGAACGACGGGCCATGCCATCTGCTCGCCAGCCCAGAAGTTATCGACGAGTAGGCGGCCGCCATGGTCTCCAAATCTGCGGCCACACCGTCCCACGCGACAGCGGCGGCCAACATTGGAGCTGACCCGGGACCCGTATACAAAAGACCCGAATTGACCTCTGGCGGCAATATCCCAAAATCCATGTGAAATCCCTGAGTAAGTCGCTAGTCAGCTGGGGGCTGGCGCTGGCGGTAGCCATGTGCCGGTGGTGACGAGTCGGCGGAGGGCGTCGAGTTTGTTGATGCCCCATTTGACCTCGGCTGCGGCTGCTCGGGCCCCGGTGGCGGCTATTCGGTGCACGCGGGGTGCACATAGGTGGGCGTGCCGGCGGCGGGGCCGGGTGTTTCCTCTGCGTGCGGCGCCGGCGCGCCCGCGAGCAGTTTTCGCGTGTGGGCGAGGAAGTTTCGTTCCCAGCGGGCGCGGCCCATCGGCAGGTAGTGCGCGCACGTCAACAGCGCCGCCCAGGCGCAGACCTCGGGTCCGATCCGCACCGGCTAGCCCCACGCCACGAGGGTCTCGGCATGGGCGGCCGGCACCGCCTCATCGTCCCACCCTCGGTGCTGACCATCCTGCAGGCTCGGCAAAGCTTCGAGAGTCGCTGGTACTCGGTGATCTGCAGGGGCGGCGGCTCCAGCAGATCGTCGCGTGCGACATCAACGGTCGCCCGGGAATACTCGATCACCTCCAACGCGACACCGGGTGTTTAAGCTCGGCGGAAAACTCGCGACGTTCCATACATGCGACTCAAATTCGGTTCAGCCTCGACAATAGATCAAGGCGGTGTCTGAAGGTCACCATCCTGCCCCCGGACCGGCACACATCCGGCTCGAATTGATCCGCGACGGCAGTGCCGCGAAATCCACGCGGGGTAGGAACTCAGGCCACATGGCCACCATCGACGCCAAATTCTCTCAAGCATGCGGTGCTTCACCACGCTATCTTCGATGCACGCCGGCGCATCAGGGCCCAAAGCCCTCTCTGGACCTGGGCCCGTACATGGCGAGTTGAACCGTTGACCCGCCCGTGAAACGTTGATGACGGCCCGACCCGGCGGAGCAACGCTGAGACCGCGCCCACGAAAATGTCATCAGGAGATCCGGAGAGGGCCCAAAGTCCCTACCGCCTGTCGCAAAGCACGTGCGACGGTGTATTCATTCCCGCGGAAGAAGTCAACGGGGTCTGGATAGTCGCTGATCGTCAAGGACGCGGCGCGCGAATTCAGTTCAACTACAAGATGATTAGAGACTGACGATGGATAACACGGATGTGCTCGATGGCGTCGACATGAAGGCGTTGACAGCGATGGCCGAGGCGGTGAGGACTGATCGAAATCTGGCCAAGGTGACCTTCCGGGCCAACTCCCAGTGGCGGAGTGGCTGCCTGGTGACCTCTCAGATTTCCGCAATGACCCAGGGTGGCGACACCGACACCGGCCGGGCCGGGAAGAAGTTCACGATGACAAGCGATCATCCTGTCTCACTGCTCGGCAACGATACGGCGCCCACACCGGCCGAGTACCTGCTGCAGGGCCTCGCGGGTTGCTTGGCATGCAACATAGTGGGCACCGCCGCGGCCCGGGGAATCGAACTGGAAAGCTACACCTGCGAGGTCGAAACCGACTTCGATGTGGCGTCGCTATTTTTGGGCATCACCGAAGGGATCAACGCCGAACAAGGATCCGGCGCCCAGGAGTTTCGCGCCAAGTTGAAAATCGTCGCACCGAAAGCGAGCCGGGAAGAAATCGAAGCCGTGGTCAAGGCCGGACAGGAACGGTCTCCCGTCACCAACACCCTCGCCAGGGCGGCCAAGATGGTCGTGACGCTGGAGTGAGCACTACCGATAGTCGCTGGTAGCTCCTAGCGGCGACGAGGATCGCTGGGAGCTCTCGGCTTATTTGTGTCGTGTATCACGCGGCGATGTCGGGGTGGATTTGGTCGAATGCGGCGGATTGGCGCGGTAGTACCCTCAGGGTGAGTCGGCCCCTCGGCTAACGGAATCACAGATTTCAGGTAATGCGCTCATCCGCCGTTGCGATGGGGACGGCGCCGACGTCTCGACTCGCCCGGCGGCAAGCTGGCCGGTTCTGATGTTTTGAGGTATGCCGCGGATGCCCCTATCTGTGGCCGGATGGGCATTGAAAGTCAGTCGGACATCGAAGGGAGCGATCGCGATGACGCAGGCCAAACCACGGGTCCTGGTGCTGGGGAGCAGCTTTGCCGGGTTGACCACGGCCCGGTTCATCCGCGAGCATGCCGGTGACGCCGTCGAGATCGTCGTCGTCGACCGCAACCCTTACCTGACCTTTGTGCCGAACATCCAGTTGGAGGTGTTCGCCGATCGCGATCCCCTCGAATCCCTGCTGCTGGACACCCCGAAGATCCACGGTCATGACGGCAACACTTTCTTGAACGCCGAGGTGATCGCGATCGACCCCGATGCCAAAAGCGTGCACATCGTTCCCAGCGACCGTCTGGGCTCAGCCACCGAGGCGCTCGGCTATGACTATCTGGTGATCGCGCTCGGGAACCGCCTGGCCTATGACCAGATCGAAGGCTTCGGGGAGCACGGCGACACGGTCTCCAGTGGCTACTACGGCAACAGGCTGCGTCGGCGGCTCGCCTCCTACAAGGGCGGGCCGATCGCCATCGGCTCGGCCCGGTTCCACCAGGGTCTGCAGGGCAAACCGGACTGGATGCCGGTCGGGGTCGCCGCGTGCGAAGGCCCGCCTTTGGAGCTCGGGCTGGCGATGGCGCACTGGCTCGGCGAACACCATCTGGGCGACGCGCATCGCATCACGCTGTTCACCCCCGCGTCGATGATCGCCGAGGATGCCGGTGAACAGATCGTCACCGCGTTCTTGGAGATGGCGGCCAAACAGGGGTTCGGCTATCTGAACAACACCGACGACGTCGTGCGTCTTACCGCCGACGGGATCGAGTTCCACAACGGTGCGAGCCTGGAAGCCGAGATCAAGATCGTCTTACCCGACTGGGTGCCCCACCCGTTCTTGAAGGACCTGTCGGTCACCGACGAGCGGGGTTTCGTGCTCACCGACCGCCGGATGCGCAATCCCGAGCATCCCGAATTGTTTGCCGTCGGTGACGCGGCGGCACTTACGGTGCCCAAGCTGGGCGGCCTGGGACACCAGCAGGCGCAGATCGTGGCCCGCCAGATCGCCATCGACGTCGGCGCGCTCGCCCCCGGCGACGCCGGACCCGAATACGAGCCCGAGATTCTCTGTTTCGGCGACATCGGCGCCCAACGAGGTTTCTACATCTACTCCAACACCTGGTTCGGCGGGCACACCTCCGTGTTCAAAATGGGTCACGCTCCCTATGCGATGAAGCTGGCGTTCAAAGAGATGTACTTCCGCACCGGAGGGAAACCGCCGGGATTCGGGGTGCCGGCCACCCACCTGCTGATGGACCACTTCCCCGGCGAGTAACACACGAGGCCCCGACCGGGGCAGGGAGGATTGTCGAATGGATGACATCGATGCGCTCACCATCGGCGCAGGCGGCGGCGGCTACCCCGCGGCTTTCCGACTGGCGGCGGCCGGGCGCAGCGTCGTGATGGTCGACCCCAAGGGGGTGATGAGCGGAAATTGCCTGGCCGAGGGCTGCGTGCCGTCCAAAGCCGTGCGCGAAATCGCCCACCACCTCCAGCAGCAGCGGCGCTTTCACAAAAGTGGGCTGCACGGTGAAGTCGACGTCGACTACTCCGAGGTGATCGCCCACAAGGACCAGGTGCAGACCCGCCGCTATGCGCAGCACGACGCGGAGTTGCGGGCGGCACCCAATGTCACCCTTCTCACCGGAACCGCCCGCATCGAGGATCCCCACACGGTGGCGGTGGACACCCCCGAAGGGCTTCGCCGCTTCACGGCGCGCAACATCGTCATCGCCAGCGGCTCGGACATTTCCGCGCCGCCGATCCCCGGGCTCGAGCACTGCCTCAACAGCCGAGACCTCTACGCACTCCACCCGTCCCTGTCGAGGCTGCCGGCCTCCATGCTGATCATCGGCGGCGGCTACGTGGGCTTGGAGACCGCATCGTTTTTCGCGGCCTTCGGCGCCCGGGTCACCGTGTTCGAACGCGAAGCCCAACTGCTGCCCGGGATGGACCCCGACATGGTGGCACTGCTGGCTCCGCTGCTGGACCCCAACATCGAAGTCATTCTGGGGGCCGAGGTGCGGCGGGTCGAACAAACCCCCGGCGGTGTGCGGGTGGTCTTCTTCGACGGGGCCACCGAGCAGCACAGGTCCGCCGAGGTCGCGTTCCAGGCACTCGGCCGCCACCCGGTGATCCCCGCCGGCCTGCGCGAGGCCGGTGTCGCGGTCGACGCCCACGGCGTCGCAGTCGATCCCACCCTGCAGACCAACCTGCGCCACATCTACGCCTGCGGCGACGTCAACGGCAGAACTCCGCTCTTCCATGCCGCGGTGCGTCAATCCGTGGCCGCCGCAGCCAACATCCTGGCAGGTGACCGGCACGCCGACGCGGTGGACTTTCTGTCCACGCCCACCACGGTTTTCACGCTTCCCGCCGCCGCCTACGTCGGCTTCACCCGCGCATCCGCGGCGGCCAAAGGGATCTGCGTCGAAGAGGCCTCCTACTCCTTCGCCGAGGACAGCCGGGCCCAGATCTTCGGTGAGACCGGCGGCGAGATTCGGCTGTTCTTCGCGACGGGCTCGCTGCGGCTGGTGGGCGGTTGGGTCGTCGGAATCGATGCGGGCAACCTCATCGGCCAGATCGGGCTCGCAGTCTCGAGTGGACTGACCGCCCGAGACCTTGCCACCTTCGCCGACCAACACCCGATGAGCGCCGAAGGGATCTCCCGAGCTGCCCGAAACCTCTTTTGACGCAACACGACCCGGTAAACGCTCAGGAGTTCTGACGCACGATCGGCAGCAGTGTCGGTTGCCCGTCGATCCGCGGGAAGACCGGTTCTCGGGGCCCGCAGGAGCCAGTTTTCATGGCGGCGTCGGCGATAACAGCTCATAGTCGACGGCGAGCAACCGATATGTCGGTTCGGCGCGCCGGTCGCAGGTGACGAGCGGGAGCTTGTGCTTGCGGGCGGCTGCACCCACGAGACCGTCGTACAGCGCGCCGCCTGCCAAGCCCGCCAACGCCAACTCCCGCACCAGGTCCTTTGTGTCCGTCGCGGACAGGAAGCGAGACTCGGGAAAATTCTTCTGCTCCAAGCGAAGTGCGGCAGCTGGACTGAGCCGGTGCGGTGGTGGCAGTCGGGTGAGTACAGACAGCAGCTCGACCGCGGCATGTCCCGACATCCCTCGGCGGCATGCGAGGAGCCGGGTTCTGGCGGCGAGGTGCAACGGGTTCTCGCGCTGCGCCAAGGCAAGCGCCGCACTGGTGTCGAGAAGCACGTGTTCAGCGCTGGTCGGCAAGCCGCAACTCCCTGACCGCGTCGGCGTCAAGTTCTGGGCCGCCACTGGGTAGCAGCAGAAGTCCGTCCTGTTCGACGAGATTGTCGGCTGCCACGCTTTCGATGCGGACAGCGGCCCCGTCCAGGGAAATCTCTACCTCGCCCGCGGTAATGCCCGACTGCTCGCGGAGCGACTTGGGGATCACCAAACGTCCGGCCTTGTCGATGGTAGTGCGCATACCAAGATGCTACCAACATTTTGGTATCGTTCGCCTGCCGGAGAACCGGGACGAAGCACCTCCGGTTGGCAGCCCTTGGCGGTCCTTTCCCGTCCAACTGCCCGCTGCAGTAGCCGATTCCGTAGCGCAGCAGCCGCTTCTAGCGGCCTGGGTTACTTCGCATCAGCCTGCCAATTCAGCCATAGTGGCAGAGGCGAATTGGCTCCGTGCCGATCAGTCCCAGTCTGCTGGCATACCGAAGGTGTCGGCGAGCCCTCGGCGCCCGAGGTCGGTGAGCACCACCGCGCGACGCCGGTGGACCCGGCGGATCCAATCCAGGTCGAACATGCGCTGGGTGAGCGCGGCCCCCAGTAGGCCGGCGAGGTGGTGGCGTTGTTCAGACCAGTCCACGCAGTAGCGGACCATCGGCGTCTTGCGGCTCAACGCGGCCAAATCTAACCCGAAGGCGGCCAGCGTTTCTCGTCCGGTCGGGGTCAGCCGATAGGTCAGGTCGGCGCCGCGCGCCGACAGCCGATCGGTGTCGGCTTGTCCGGGGTTGTAGCGCCCGTCGCCGCCGGTGAGCAGGCCCTGCTCGAGCAGCGCGGTCATGACGGCCACGCCCAGCCGCCCGGCAAGGTGGTTGTAGCAGGTGCGCGCCCGGCGCAGCGCGTGCGCGCGCGTGCCCTGGCGCAACGAACGGATCGGCTCGGGCGGAGAGATCCGGGCGAGTGCCTCCAGAGCTTCGGCCACTGCGGGGCCGGACAGGCGGAAGTAGCGGGCACGGCCCTGACGCTCGACGCTGAGCAGCCTGGCGTCCACGAGTTGGGCGAGGTGCTCGCTGGCGGTGGAGGCGGCCACTCCGGCCTCGGCGGCCAGCACGCCGGCCGGCAGTGCGCGCCCGTCGAGCAGGGCCATCAACACGCGCGCCCGGGCACGCTCGCCGATCAGCGCGGCAACGCTGGCGATATCAGCGTCACCGCGCCCGGCGAAAGCGACAGCGGGATCGGTGAACACACCACCCACGATAGGACGCGGATATTTCGGGCCCGGCCGAAGTAAGTCGGCATCACGATGGGTCTCATGGGCGCAAAGATCGACACCGACCGGTTTCCCGAGTGGCAACCCTTCCTGGATTCGGTTGCGCAGCACCGGCCCGACGCCGGCACGTGGTGCGAAGCCTGGACGGTGCGCGACCTCGTCCTCCATATCGCCGCAGGCGCCGAAGAACTCGCCCGGGTGCTGGGCAAGCACCTCGACGGCGAAAGGGCTGACACGCGCGGCTTTGATGAACGTGAGGGCCCGCTGCGTGCCTTGAACGACGCGGATCTGTGGGAGGCGCTGCACAGGGCGATGGCCGCCTTCAACGAAGTGGCAGCAGCCGCCGCCGACGTCCCCACCGATACTGACGTTGCCTGGGCCGGCCGCACGATGAAGGTGCCGTGGTTCGCCGAACACGTCCGAGAGGAACTCGTCCTGCACGGCTGGGACATCACCGGCGATGACGCGGCGGCACAGGCGCGACTGGCCCAACCGTGGATGACGACCCACAGTGTGGTCGCGGTGGGCAAGCCGCTGCTGGCCAAAGGAGCCCAGCAGCTTGGGCTTGCGCCCGGCGAGCGATTCGAGGCCCGGCTGCGTGTCCGAGGGTCACAAGACGTCGTGATCACGGCTGACAATGGTTCGACATCGATCGCCTTGGCGGAGCCGGACGGACCGGCGACACTAAGAACCGACGAGGCCGCACGGGTGCTGCTGTTATGGGGCCGACGGCCGGCTGACCCGTCGCGGATTCACAGTCGAGTTGGACCCGACACGCTCGGGCGTGCCCGCCGGCTGCTCAGCGGCTACTGAGTCGACCGGGGTAACGAGTTGGCGATGCTGCCGAGGAAGTCGCGTGCGGCGCCTGCGGGCGGGGTGCGTCCGCCGACCCAGATGGCGGAGAGCGGGCGCCGCAGATCCAGGTCGGGAACGCTGACGGCATGCAGACGACCGGCTGCCAGGTCGTCGGTGACTGTCAGTCGGCTCAACACGGCCGGTCCCGCGCCGGCAAGGACGGCGGCACGCACGGCGGCCGCCGACGGAAATTCCAATACCGGAGGCGCTTGTTGCATCTCATCGCCCAACGCTCGGCGCAGCGCGGCGGTCAAAGCGTCACGTGTTCCTGAGCCGGACTCCCGCATGACCAGAGGCGTTTGGGCAAGCTCAGCGGCGCTGATGCTGCGCGACCGCCGGGCCCACGCGTGAACTGGTGCCACGATGACCACCAGCTCGTCTTGCGCCACCATGCGACTGGCCAGCTCGCCAGGTGGGTTGGGGCGTTCGATGAATCCCAGTTCGGCGGTGCCGTTGCGAACCATCGCGATGGCACCATCGCTGTTGGTGGCGGTCAACACTATTTGGGGAGCGGTGCGGCCCTCCCGAGCGGCGGCAGTTGCCAGCGAGACCAGCCACTGGGGTAAAAGCTGCTCGGCGATCGTCTGGCTGGCCGCCACCTTGAGGCGCCGGCGTTTTTCAGTACGCATCGCGGTCAGGCCGGCATCGACGTGGTGAGCGACCTCGAGCAGCCTGGCCGCCCACTCGGCTACGACGACACCGGCGGGCGTCAGTTGGGTCCCACGTGTTGTCCGAAGAGCCAGCTGAACCCCGGTCAGAGCCTCCATCGACGCCAGTCGTGACGACACTGCCTGCTGGGTGAGACCAAACTCGGTGGCGACCGCGCCGGGGCTGCCGGTACGGGCTAGCGCAAGCAACATCTCGAACGAGCTGAGTTCGGGCATGCGCGGACTCAGCATCGGGTGGACATGACCTGGGGCAATCGACACATCGCCACCACGGGTTGCTGTGACGATCTGGTCTTGGTCACCGCTGGCGTCGTAACTGACTTCGGCCATCTTGATCAACCTCCTGCTGGGTGTTGTTCTGAGTACCCATCGGCCACCTCTCGAACGCGGACTGGGAAGTCAGGAACACCGGCCTGCGAGGACCGACCACGCGAACCCGCAGATCTCACCACCCCGACACCTCATGCGGCAGGGCCATACTCATCTGAGGAAGCCGGTCCCCGGTACTGCTCGGGCGCGCAGCGTGAAGCCCGTCAGCAGGAAGGTCAAGAGGTCCGGACCTGAGGATGTCGGTGGGCAAGGCAAGGACTTTTCCGCACGTACGGCATCTCAAATCTCGTCCTTGCGATATCAAACGGCCGATCTGCATGTCCAGCGCGATGTGCAAGAGAGCCGAGCAGGTCTTGCAGAGAATCTCGACACGGTTTCCCAATGCGTTGGATTCACTGTCCAAACAATGGTCAATGGCATGATATTCCACGACATAATCTGCGACCCGGGTGCAACCCTGGCTGTTCTGGCAACCAACCGATGTCCAGTCCAACGCCGCCAGCCCCGGTGGCGCGGTGGCATTGGCCGCATTTTCCGGTGACTCGTGACCTGGATCAGTAACCTGCCCGGGAACCTTCACTGTGCTCTCCGAAATGGCCGGAGGCTCGGAGTAGGCGGCCTTCGCCGCGGCAACGCCGCGGACAGCCGGCCGGTGTGCGGCTGCGTATAGTCTCCGGATCAATACGGCTTTCACGATCGAAAGATAGCCGACGGCACAGATCAGAAAAAAAGCCGACCAGCCGCCGAAACCAATCCATCCAACGCAGGTTTGCGAAATTCGTACCGGTGTTGTCAACATTTTCCCTCCGCTTTCCGTGGCGGTCGGCTTCGCGTGTAGTAATGATCATGACGGGCGCGACACCATCGCGCCAGCAAGAGATATTTGTGACGACACAAAGCAACATCGACCTCCTGAGGAACGAGGAACTCGGCAAAGTCGTGGTTTTCAGGTCGGCAATCCATACCGGACCTTTGGATGGCAACGGTGCCCTGTCAACGGAGCCGATCCCGTACTACGGTTGGGGTGATGGCTGTTGACGCCGCCCAAGTCGGGCGATGGGTGAAGGTTCTCGACCAGACTCGCTGCATCGGCTGCCACGCGTGCAGCACGGCATGTAAAAGCGAGAACGAGGTCCCGCTCGGGGTGAACCGGACCTACGTCAAATCGGTGGATGTCGGCAAATTCCCGGAAGCGCGCCGCGCATTTCAGGTGACGCGATGCAATCAGTGCACCGACGCCCCCTGCGTGACCGCCTGCCCCACCCGGGCCATGTACAAGAGGTCCGACGGGATCGTCGACTTCGACAAGAGCATCTGCATCGGCTGCAAGGCGTGCATGGCCGCATGCCCTTATGACGCCATCTTCATCAACCCGGAAGACCACTCCGCGGAGAAGTGCAACATGTGCGCCCACCGCCTCGACGTCGGGCTGGAGCCCGCCTGCGTGACGGTGTGCCCCACCCAAGCGATCCTTGTCGGCGACCTGGAGGATCCTTCGTCCAAAGTCGCCGAACTCATCAACCGTCGGCCTGCTGTGGTGCGACGACCGGAGAAGGAAACCGGGCCGGGGGTGTTCTATCTCGGTGCCCACCAGGCCACCCTGGATCCGCTGGCGGCGCGCCGGCCGGACGGCGGGTTGTACGCGTGGGCGACCCAGGGGCCCGCCGATCCGCAACTGGCGACGTCAGGTCACCCGGTTGGTGCGGTCTCCTCGGCGGCAGCACTGGTGTCCTACGACGTCCCCCACCGCGCCCCCTGGGGTTGGCGGGTGAGTCTCTACACGTGGACGAAAAGCCTTGCCGCCGGCCTCCTCATGGTGGCGGTCGGCCTGACGCTGATCGGCGAGAACGACTGGGACGATCCGTTGACACGGTGGATCGCGCCCCTCGGATCGCTGACGTTTCTGGCGATCACCGGCGTCTTGTTGACCTGGGATTTGAAACACCCGTTTCGCTTCTACCTGATCTTCACCCGACCGCAATGGCGCAGCTGGCTGGTGCGCGGGGCGTTCATGCTCAGCGGCTACGGCGGGATCCTCGGCGTGTATCTGGCGGCCGTCATCTTCGATGTGGGGTGGTTGCAACGGGCCAGCGGAATCCTCGCAGTGCCCTCGGCGCTGGTCACCGCGTACTACACCGCTTTTCTGTTCGCCCAGGCCAAGGCACGCGATCTGTGGCAGAGCGCTTTGCTTCCCGTGCATCTGGTGTTGCAGGCGATATTAGCCGGCGCGGCCGGCCTGCTGCCGTTTCTGCTGGCCGCCGGCTACGCCCCGCACCGTGCCCTGGTCGCCACCGAAGTGATCATGGCGGCCGCCGCCGCGCAAATTCTCTTGGTGTGGGCCGAGGTGGCGATGCCGCACGTCACCGCCCACGCGCACCTGGCGATCCACGAGATGGTCCGGGGCCGGTTCGCGCCGTTCTTCTGGGTCGGTATCGGCGGTGTCGCGGTGGCGGTGGCCGCGCCGTGGATCGGTTGGGTCGCCGTGCCGTTCGTGCTGATCGGACTGCTTGCCCACGAGCACGCCTACATCCAGGCCGGGCAGGCGGTTCCGCTGGCCTGAGGAAGGAAACGGACAGCGATGCGCAAACGCGCGGCACCGGAGATCGACCAGCTCGCCAGGCGGGTGTCGGCGGCACGGCGCGCCGTCGAGCAGCGCGGCGAGACCTTCTATCAAGGCCCCAGCGCGGCCCACCTGGCGTCGTTTCCACCCAAAGAACGCTGGGACAACTGGGTAGAGCTGGACTCGCGATCGTGGCCGCGGCGCGTCGAACACAGCTACCTGCTGGTTCCGACGACGTGTTTCAACTGTGAATCGGCCTGCGGGCTGCTGGCCTATGTCGACCGGGACTCACTGCAGGTCCGCAAGTTCGAAGGCAATCCCGAACATCCCGGGTCGCGGGGACGGAACTGCGCAAAGGGCCCGGCGACCATCAACCAGGTCGCCGACCCCGACCGAATCCTCTATCCGCTCAAACGCATTGGTCCGCGCGGGGGCGGGCAGTGGCAGCGCGTCAGCTGGGACGAGGCCCTCGATGCGCTCGCGCAACGCCTCCGAGCGGCGATCACCGAGCACCGGCAGAACGAGATCATGGTGCATCTCGGCCGTCCCGGCGAGGACGGCTACACCGAGCGGGTGCTGGCCAGCTGGGGAGTGGACGGCCACAATTCACACACCAACGTCTGCTCGAGCGGGGGCCGCACCGGCTACCAGTTCTGGATGGGCATCGATCGACCCAGCCCCGACCACGCCAACGCCAAGGTCATCTACCTGATCAGCTCGCATTTGGAGACCGGGCACTACTTCAACCCGCACGCGCAGCGGATCACCGAGGCCAGGGCGAACGGGGCCAAGGTGATCGTGCTCGACACCCGGTTGTCCAACACCGCAACCCACGCCGATTACTGGCTTTCACCGCAGCCCGGCAGCGAGGCCGCAATCAACCTGGCCATTGCCCGCCACCTCATCACCACCGGCCGCTATGACAGGGAATTCGTCCGCCGATGGTGGAACTGGGCGGAGTACCTGCACGCCTGTGCGCCCGAGCTGCCGCCTACCTTCGCCTCCTTCGAAGCCGAACTTCGGCGCTTGTACGACACGTACACTTTCGACTTCGCCGCCGCGGAGTCCGGGATCGCCGCCGAGACGCTGCGGGCAGTCGCCGAAACGGTGGCCCAGGCCGGCACCCGGTTCGCCGCACACTGCTGGCGATCTGCGGCCGCCTCCAATCTCGGCGGATGGCAGGTGTCGCGGACGGTGTTCTTGCTGTCTGCGCTGCTCGGCGCGGTGGGTACCGAGGGCGGAACCTTTCCCAACGCCTGGAACAAGTTCGTGCCCAAGCCCATCCACACACCACCGGATCCGGCGGTGTGGCAGGACCTCAGCTGGCCGCTGGAGTATCCGCTGGCCCAGAACGAAATGTCTTTCCTGCTGCCGCATTTGATCAAAGACGGCCGGGGCCGCCTCGACGTGTACTTCAACCGGGTATACAACCCGGTGTGGAACAATCCTGACGGCTTGTCGTGGATGGAGGTGCTCACCGACGAGCAGGCCGTCGGCTGCTACGTCGCATTGACCCCGACGTGGAGCGAATCGGCGTATCTGGCCGACTGGGTGCTGCCGATGGGACACGCCTCCGAACGGCACGACACCCACTCCTACGAGCAATACGACGGGCAGTGGATCGGTTTCCGGCAGCCCGTACTTCGCGCCGCGCGACAGCGGCTGGGCGAATCGATCCCCGACACCCGCCACGTCAACCCGGGCGAGGTGTGGGAGGAGAACGAGTTTTGGATCGAGCTGTCCTGGCGGATCGACCCGGACGGCAGCCTGGGCATCCGCCAGTACCACGAATCGCGGGCCCGGCCCGGCGAGAAGCTCACCGTCGACGAGTATTACGGCTGGATGTTCGACAATTCCGTGCCGGGACTGCCCGAACGGGCCGCACACGAGGGTGTGACCGCGCTGGAATTCATGCGCCGCTACGGGGCGTTCGAGGTCGCGCGGGGTGTCGGTGCAATCCATGAAAGCGAGGTTCGGCCCGAGGAGTTGCTCGACACGCATATCAGCCCCGCCGGACGGGTGTACACCGCCGCACCCGAACACGACGCCGTCAATACGGTTCCGATCGCCTCGCCGGATCCCGACGAGCAGGGACGGCGGGCCGTCGGTGTTCTCGTTGACGGGCGGATTCTGCGGGGATTCCCGACCCCGTCGGGTCTGCTCGAGTTCTATTCGTCGACGCTGGCGGCATGGGGTTGGCCCGAGCACGCGCTGCCCGGCTACATCAAAAGCCACGTGCATCCCGACGCGCTTGCCGACGATCAGGTGGTGTTGCTCTCGACGTTTCGGGTACCCACGCAGATACACACCCGATCTGCCAATTCCAAGTGGCTCGATGAACTGGCCCACACGAACCCGGTATGGATTCACCCCGCTGACGCAGCGCGGTTCGGTGTGGCAAAGACCGGCGACCTGGTGCGGGTCGAGACCGCGATCGGGCATTTCGTCGCCAAAGCCTGGATCACCGAAGGCATCCGGCCGGGCGTGGTCGCCTGCAGCCATCACATGGGACGGTGGCGCACCGCGGGCGAGCCGAACGGGGCGCGCGCCATGATGGCCACCGTCGACCTGGACCGGGACGGGTCCGCCTGGTCCATGAGAAGGCTGCGGCCCGTCGAACCCTACACAAGCAGCGACCCCGATACGCAACGCATCTGGTGGGGCGACACCGGTGTGCACCAAAACCTCACGTTCCCGGTTCAGCCGGACCCGATCTCGGGAATGCACTGCTGGCACCAGGCGGTGCGGGTGACACCGGCGGGCCGCGATGATCGGGCCGGCGACATCTGCGTGGACACCGCCAAAGCCCGCATGGTGTACCGCCGGTGGCTGGCGATGACGCGCGGCGCGCCGACCGTCACACCAGACGGAACACGCCGCCCGCATTGGCTGATGCGTCCCCTCAAACCGTTGGGTGACGCCTACCAGATCCCAAACCGATGACCACGTCAGATGTTCTGCTGCAGGCCAACACCGACCGCGGCGAATTGCTGCGTGCGCTCGGCGCGATCGCCTACTCGCCGCCGCCGGCGACCGATCGGGTGACCGACGCGCTGGGTCTTGCGCGCATCACCGCCGCCGAACACACCGAGGCCTTCATCCTTGCGGCGCCGCCGCACGCGGCCATCCACCTCGGGTTCGAAGGCAAGCTGGGCGGGCACGGGCTGGACCGGATCGAGGGATTCTGGCGTGCGGCCGGCGCGGATCCGCCCGCCGACGCCGACCATCTCGGAGTGCTGTTGATGTGTTACGCCGGACTGCGGGACACCGGCGCTGACCATGATCGACGCGTCGCCGATGCACTGCTCTTCGAACACATCTGGCCGTGGGCTCCTGGTTATCTCTGCGCTGCAGCAGATCTGGGCTGCGACGCGATCACGGCATGGGCGGACCTCACCCTGGCGGTGCTGACCGAAGAGCAGCCGCGGGTGCGCGCCTCAGAGGCGCTGCCGCTGGCGCTGCGCACGGCCCCGGACGCTTTGGACGTCGATTGCGAATTCGACGAATTGCTCGACTCCTTGATCACACCGATCAGATGCGGAATGGTGCTCACCCACCGCGCGCTGTCGTCCGGGGCAGCAGCTATCGGCGTGGGCTACCGGCGCGGGGAGCGCCGGTTTGCCCTGAAAGGGATGCTCGCCCAAGACAAGCGGGCGACACTGCAGTGGCTGTGTGCGCAGGCGAAAACGTGGGCGACGCGACACGGCGAACGAAGCGACCCAACTTCGCAGTGGTGGGCCGCCCGCGCCACGCGCAGTGCCACAGCGTTGGCAACTCTCGCGGAGTCGGCGCCATGACCGACCGGCAGGCGATCGCGTCACAGGTGCGCTCAGTCGTGGGTGATGTTGTCGACCCGGAACTTCGCTGTCGGCTGGGTGAATTGGGCATGGTGCGCCACGTCGAGGTCCGCGGCCGGGGCCGGGTACGCATCGACATCGCTTTGACCACGCCGAACTGCCCGATGTCCGAGGAGATTCGGCGCGACGTCGCCGCCGCCGCCGACGGCGTCGCCGGGGTGAAGCGCTGCGAGGTGCGACTGTCGACGATGTCGCCCGACGAACGCGACCGCGCCGCTCGCTACGCGATCGACGTTCGCCGCACCTCGGATCCGCGCGAAATCTACGCGATCGCCAGCGGAAAAGGCGGTGTGGGCAAGTCCAGTATTGCCGCGAATCTCGCTGTGGCGCTGGCTCGACGGGGCCGTCGCGTCGGACTCATCGACGCCGATGTGTGGGGATACTCGGTGCCTCAGCTCTTCGGGGTGCGCCGCGCACCCGTGGCGATGAACGGTCGGATGCTTCCGGTTCACGCGCACGGCGTCGCCTTGATGTCACTGGGTTTCTTCGTCAGCCCCGACGAGCCGATCATGTGGCGCGGCCCGATGCTGCACAAGGCGCTCACCCAGTTCGTCACCGACACCTTCTGGGGAGACCTCGACGTGCTGATCCTGGATCTGCCGCCGGGAACGGGCGACGTGACTCTCTCGGTGCTCGAGTTCCTCCCCGACGCCGCGCTGGTGGCGGTCACGACCCCCCAACCCGCGGCGCGTTCGGTGGCCAGCAGAGTGGGCGCGCTGGCACAGCAGGTGGGCATGCCGGTCGCGGGGGTGATCGAGAACATGAGCGAACTGGTGTGCCCACACTGCGCGCAGCCCAGCACCCTGTTCGGCGCCGGGGGCGGCGAGCAGCTGGCAGCCGAAATCGGTTGCGAGGTGATCGGAAAGATACCTGTGGACGTCGCGCTTCGCGAATCCGGCGACCGCGGCGTTCCCGTGGTGGTCGCGTGTCCCGAGAGCGCCTCGGCGCTCGCGCTCTGCACGGCCGCGGCCCGGCTGCGACCTGCCCGGCGACCATTGGTGGGCCGATCGCTTGATCTGACTCCACGAGCGTGACCGCGCCGTCAGTCGGAGCGAAAACGGTCTCACGCTGCGCGGGCACTCGCCCCTGGCGCCGCCGGTCCCGACTACCGGGCCGAGGTTCTCTGCTTCGGCGACATGGGCGGACACCGGGGCTTCCACATCAACTCCGACATCTGGCATGGTGGCAACACCGCCGTCTTCACGATAGGACATGCTCCCTATGCGATGAAGCTGGCGTTCAAAGAGATGCACTTCCGCACCGGAGGCAAGCCGCCGTCGTTCGGGGTGCCGGCCACCCACCTACTTGAAATCCCGCGGAAATCATGCGCGCAGCATTTCCTGTTCGAGTCGACGATCACAGCCAAAGTGAGTGGTTGCCGACGTTGATCGACCGACAGCGCACCGGTGACCACTACCCGTAGACCGAGGGGATCATCCCGGCAGCAGCCCGGTAATGGCAAAGATCAGCACAGCCCCCGCTGCGGTAAGCCCGAGACGGACCAGTGACGGCTCGCTGTGCGCGGCTGGCAGCAGCTCGCCGGTACCGATCATCAGAAAGACTCCGGCGTAGATCGCCAAACCGACTCCATATAAATGCGAGGTGAACGGGATCGCGGCGCCAGCGATCGCCCCGATCTCAGGGGCGACGGCGTCGATTAGTAGCCACCGGCGCGCATGGTGCACGTCGCCGCCCTGGGAAAGCACGAAGATCACGGTGTTCATCCCGTCGACGAAGTCATGGCCGACCACCGCGATCAGCACGAAAGCCCCCACTTGAGGTGACAGCGCAAACCCGGCTCCAATCCCAAGACCATCCAGCAGGCTGTGCACCGACAGAGCCAGAGCCTCCAAGGTTCCCACTGGCCGGTGCCGGGATGCTTGGTCGGGGTCATCGCGGTGATGCAGCACCAGGAGCCGACTGAGCACCAGAAAGCCCACGAATCCCACACCCATGGCCGCACCTACCGTGCGCCCGGCCGCAACCGAGCCCAGCCGATCAACGGCCTCAGGCCCGAGGCCGAACAGCGCCACTCCCAACACCACCCCGCCGGTGAACGCCATCACGCCCGTCAGGCGGGTACGAAGCCTCAGGCCGATCAGCCCGCCGACAAAGGTGGCCGCAACAGTTGACAACGCCCAGATTGGACCGAGCCCGGTCATTCTGAGCCTCCAACCCTCACGACGCCCGAATAGGTGCGCACTCCGGCGCGAAGTGAGGACCTCTGCCCAACCACCACATATCCAGCTACCACATATCCAGCTACCAGATATCGGATTAGCTGGGCACACCGTAGCGGCAAGGCACTGCGCTGGGGTGCGTCCACACCGGCTCAGCGGGCACTGTCCAGTTGCCCGTCACAGCATGTGCCAGACAAACCGCTGCCGCGTCGTTAGGTGGCGCTCGGAACCCGGATTGCGGATTCGACCTCGTCGGCGGTGATCTTTTTGGTGCAAAAGAACCAGTCTTGACATTCGACGCCGTCCACGTGACCGTCCATCCGTTCCTTGGCGGTGCCGCAGGTGCCCGCGGTGGGAACGATCACGGAGTCACCCGGGCGCCAGTCCGCCGGCGTCGCGACGTCGAAGTGGTCGGCCGTCTGCAGGGCCTGCACGACGCGCAACAGCTCGTCGAAGTTGCGGCCGAGACTCAACGGGTAGTAGATGATGGCCCGGATCACCCCCTTGGGGTCGATCACGAAGACCGCGCGCACCGCCTTGGTGGAGTCTTCGCCAGGCATGATCATCCCGTATTTCTGCGCGACCGCCATCGACACGTCCTCGATCAGCGGGAAGGTGACCTCCACCTCGTGCATGTCACGGAAGGTGATCTTGTCCTTGATCGTGCGCAACCAGGCGATGTGGCTTGCGAGTCCGTCGACGGACAACCCGACCAACTCGGTGTTGTAGGCGGCGAATCGCTGTTGCATCGAGGCGAAGGTCATGAATTCGCTGGTGCACACCGGGGTGAAGTCGGCCGGGTGGGAGAACAGGATCACCCATTTACCGGCATAGTCGGCAGGGAAGTTGATTTCCCCCTGGGTGGTAGCGGCGCTGAACGCGGGAGCCGGGTCACCGATACGGGGCATGCTCGTCAAGTGCTGGTCGGTATCTGGGGCACTGGTCATGGTGATCCTTTCAGGCCTGCGTCAGTAATATCCGCAACACATACCCTACTGGGTATATTCCGCGGTGATCGGGAGCATCTTCGCTATGCGCGTGGACTCGCCACCAGGCCGGATTCGGTGACCACCTCGCGGTGACGGCCGACGTGGGATTCGGCGCGCATGCGCGCCACCATGTCCGGATGGTGCAGTTCGAACGCCGGACGTTCAGAACGAATCCGGGGCAACTCGTAGAAGTTGTGCCGCGGCGGCGGGCAGCTGGTGGCCCACTCCAGCGAATTGCCGTAGCCCCACGGGTCATCGACGGTGACGGGCTCGCCGTAACGCCAGGATTTGAACACATTCCAGATGAAAGGCAGCATCGACGCACCCAGAATGAACGCTCCGACCGTCGAGACGACGTTGAGCGCGGTGAAGCCGTCGGTGGGCAGGTAGTCGGCGTAGCGACGCGGCATGCCCATGTTGCCCAGCCAGTGCTGCACCAAAAACGTGGTGTTGAAGCCGATCAACGTCAACCAGAAGTGCAACTTGCCCAGCCGCTCGTCGAGCAGCCGGCCCGTCATCTTCGGGAACCAGAAGTACACCCCGGCGAACGTGGAGAACACGATGGTGCCGAACAGCGTGTAGTGGAAGTGCGCGACCACGAAATAGCTGTCGGTGACGTGGAAGTCCAGCGGCGGGCTGGCCAACAGGACACCGGACAATCCGCCCAGCAGGAACGTCACCAGAAACCCGACCGAGAACAGCATCGGGGTTTCAAAAGTCAGCTGCCCCTTCCACATGGTGCCGGTCCAGTTGAAGAACTTGATCCCGGTGGGGATCGCGATCAGATACGAGGTGATCGCGAAAAACGGCAGCAGCACTGCGCCGGTGGCGAACATGTGGTGCGCCCACACCGTCATCGACAATCCGCCGATGGCCAGGGTGGCAAACACCAGGGTGGTGTAGCCGAAGACGGGTTTGCGGCTGAATACGGGGATGATCTCGGTGACGATGCCGAAAAATGGCAGCGCCACGATGTAGACCTCGGGGTGTCCGAAGAACCAGAACAGGTGCTGCCACAAGAGAACTCCGCCGTTGGCCGGGTCGAAGACGTGGGCCCCCAGGTGCCGGTCGGCCGCCAGCCCGAACAGGGCAGCGGTCAGGATCGGGAACGCCAGCAACACCAGAATCGACGTCACCAGAATGTTCCAGGTGAAGATCGGCATCCGGAACATCGTCATCCCCGGTGCGCGCATACACACCACGGTGGTGATCATGTTGACCGCGCCCAGGATCGTGCCCAAGCCGGCAACGATCAGGCCGGTGATCCACAGATCACCGCCCGCGCCGGGCGAGTGGATGGCGTCGGCCAGCGGGGTGTAGGCGGTCCAGCCGAAATCGGCGGCACCGCCGGGGGTGATGAAGCCCGCTAGCACGACCAGCCCGCCGAACAGAAACAGCCAGTAGGAAAAGGCGTTCAGCCGGGGAAACGCGACGTCGGGGGCCCCGATTTGCAGCGGCAGAACCAGATTGGCGAACCCGAACACGATCGGGGTGGCATACAACAGCAGCATGATGGTGCCGTGCATGGTGAACAGCTGGTTGTACTGCTCGTTGGACAAGAACTGCAGTCCCGGCGAAGCCAGCTCGGTGCGCATGAACAGAGCCATCAGCCCGCCCACGAAAAACAGCGCGTAGCAGGTCACCACGTACATGATCCCGATCGTCTTGTGGTCGGTCGTCGTGACCAGGCGGTAAATCAGATTTCCCTTGGGGCCCAAACGAGCCGGGAACGGCCGCCGCGCTCGCAGCGAAGAAGAAGAAATAGAGGGCGTTTCAACGGTCATAGCCGCTCCTCCCGGTCGGGCCGGAATTGGACGGGCAGCTCCTCATGCGGGGCAACTACTTTCTCGACGGTACTCCGAATTCGGTCCCCGTCAAAGGGTCGCGCCGGGACGTGACTATGCCCCCAGGGGTATGAGAGAATGTCAGATAAGGCGCTGTCCGCGAGGGGGGCCGCCGTCAGCGCCGTCCCCTGGCAAGGAGGTGCAGCCGATGCCGCCATGGCGATTGCGCGACTTTCACGACGATGACCTCGATCAGGCGATCTTGGTGTGGGATCAGAGTCGCTACCCGGGCGACCCGTCGCCGGCCTTTCCGATCTCCGAGGTGGTCGCGGCAGCCAGATCGGGGCGGCCCGCGGTGGTCGCCGTCGTCGGCGACGAGCTGGCCGGTATTGCGGTCGCCGAAGTCCAGGGCGAACGAGCGTGGATCTCGCTCCTCGGCCTCAACAACCGGTGGCGCAATCGCGGCGTCGGCAGCGCACTTCTGGGTGGGCTCGAGATGCGGTTACGCACGCTCGGCGCGCGGCGTGTTGGTGCATTACTACCGGCGGAGGCGACCGGCGCGACGGCGCTGCGCAACTCCGGCTACCGGGAACGGACCGACCTGTCGTTTTTCGAAAAGATCGACACCGTCGGCTCCTCGGACGCGGGTCTGCTCGCCGAACTCGGCGCCCAGACGATGCCCCGCGGCCTGTGGAACGCGATGGGCGGGATGGAATCGGAGAAGGAGATCGTGGAGCGGCGGATCGTGCTGCCGCTGACCGAGCCGAACATCGCCGAGAAATACGGCGTCTCGCCGCCGAAGGCGGTCATCTTGTTCGGGCCCCCGGGGACCGGGAAGACCAGCTTCGCCAAGGCCGTTGCCGGTCGGCTCGGCTGGCCGTTCGTCGAACTGCTCCCGTCGCGCCTTGCCGCACCAGATGTTGCCCTGGCGAGCGCGCTGCGCGAGGCCTTCGTGACGCTGATGGAACTGGAATCCGTGGTGGTGTTCATCGATGAAGTCGAGGAAATCGCCGGATCACGTTCGGGCGAGCGCTGCGACCCGGCACACGGCGTCACCAACGAACTGCTCAAATTGATCCCGGCGTTTCGCCAACGCGACGACCGGCTGTTGATCTGCGCGACGAACTCGGTGCGATCCCTGGATTCGGCTTTTCTGCGACCCGGGCGATTCGACTACATCATCCCGATCGGACCCCCGGACGCGACGGCGCGAGCCGCGATCTGGGCCAGATATCTCGGACCGGCCGCCGATTCGGTCGATATCGATCAACTGGTGGTGGCCAGCGAGATGTTCACTCCGGCCGATATCGAGTTCGCTGCCCGCAAGGGCGCGCAATCCGGCTTCGAGCGCGAGATCGAATTCAACCGTGGCGAGCCGTCGCGCACCGAGGACTACCTCGCGGCAATCACCGAGACCCGGCCCTCGCTGACCGAGGCCGTGCTCGCCGAGTTCACTGAAGACATCCACCAGCGGACCCGGCTCTGACAACCGTCAGTAGCGCGCACCGACACGATCTCGTCCCGAAGCGAGGTTCCGTGGATGAAAACCGCTGAGGTCCGTCGACAGGTATCTCGTTGCCTCAACCCTCGAGCCGATCGAGCGGCACCCCGCAGCTGACCCCGACGCCTTCCATGGCCTCTTCAAGCGGCACGTCGAGGGCACTGGCCACCGTGGTCGTGTAGCGCATCAACGCAACCGAGGCCACGATCTCCACGATCTCGGCATCGGTCCATCCGAATGCTCTCAAGTTGTCGGTCA
>NZ_JBMIOP010000113.1:0-10830 GCF_049197365.1 Mycobacterium sp. THU-M104 | reverse complement strand
GTCCCCGGACGGGGGGTGACGGCGATATTCGGGCCGTCCGGTTCGGGCAAGTCGACCGTGCTGCGCCTGTGCAACCGGCTGGAGCTGCCGACCAGCGGCCGAGTGTCGTTCTGCGACAACGACATCTCCGAGCTCGACCCGTTGGCGCTGCGGCGCCGGGTGGGCATGTGCTTCCAGCGCCCGACGCCGTTCCCCGGCACCGTGGCCGACAACCTGCGCATCGCCGACCCGGACGCCTCCGACGCGCGGATGCGCGACACGCTGGAGCGCGTCGCGTTGACCGAGCCGGGGACCGGGTCGGGGACCCGCTCATGGCTTGGCCGCGACGCGACCGCGCTGTCGGGCGGGGAGGCGCAGCGCATGTGCCTGGCCCGCACCCTGATGGCCCGGCCTCAGGTGCTGCTGCTGGACGAACCCACCTCCGCGGTGGACGCCGAGGCGGCCGGCGTGATCGAGCGCGCGGTACGCCGGCTGGCCGACGATGACGGCATCCCGGCCATCTGGGTCACCCACGACGCGGCGCAGGCCGCACGGGCCGCCGATCGGGTGCTGTGGATCGAGCGGGGCCGCTGCCTGGGCTTCGGGCCCGTCGCCCCGGGGAACGGGTCGCGATGAGCGGGCAGGTCGGTTGGGTCGGGCTGGCGACGTCGCTGGCACTGGTCGCCGTGGCGGCGGCGGTGTCACTGTGGCAGCGGCTGGGCCTGGAGCGTCAGGTGCTGTGGGCGGCGGCCCGCGCCCTGGTCCAGTTGCTGCTGGTGGGCGGCGCCCTGACGTTGCTGTTCGAGCCGGGTCGTTCGCTGTGGTGGTCGTGGGCCTGGATCGCGGGCATGGTCGGCTATGCCGGCGACGTCGCCCGTCGGCGGGCACCGGAGGTGCCCCGGTTGGCGCCGCTGGCGATCGTCGCGTTCACCGCGGCGGCGGCGATCACGCTGGGGGTGATCTTCGGGCTGCGGGTGTTCCCCCTGCAGGCACGGACCGTGGTCCCGATCGCCGGGATGATGATCGGCAACTCGATGACGGCCATGGTGCTGGTGGCCCGGCGCCTGGTCGACGAGCTGCGTGACAAGCGCGACGAGGTGGAGGCCAGGCTGGCCCTGGGGCAGCCGTCCCGGCAGGCCGCCAGACCGTACCTGCGCGTCGCGTTGCGCTCGGCGATCAGCCCGCAGATCGAAACCACGAAGGCCACCGGCCTGGTGTTCCTGCCGGGCGCCATGACCGGGCTGATCCTGGCCGGTGTGCCCCCGGTGCAGGCCGTGCTCGTGCAGGCGGTGGTGATGTTCCTCATCCTGGGATCGGTCGCGGCGACCACCGTCGTGCTCGCCCTGGGCCTGGTGCGTCTGGTGTTCACCCGCGATCACCGGCTGCTGCCGCTGGGCCGCCGCTCCGGCGCCGCTGACCCCGGCTGCGGCCGGACCCGGTAAGGGGCCGCGGACCGCCCGCCTTGCCTTGCCTTGCCACGGCCCGGCACCGGTTACTAGGATATGCAAGTATCCGCTCGAGCGACGCCACTCACACCCAAGGGCACCCATGACCACACAGATCCCCCACTTCATCGACGGGAAGCGCACCACCGGGCAGTCCACCCGCACCGCCGATGTCTTCAACCCCAGCACCGGTCAGGTGCAGGCCCGGGTCGCGATGGCGGGCAAGACCGACGTCGACGCCGCCGTGGCGTCGGCCGTCGAAGCCCAAAAGGGTTGGGCGGCATGGAATCCGCAGCGACGCGCCCGCGTGATGATGAAGTTCGTCGAGCTGGTCAACGACCACATGGACGAGCTCGCCGAGCTGCTGTCCCTCGAGCACGGCAAGACCCTGCCCGATGCGCGCGGTGACATCCAGCGCGGCATCGAGGTGATCGAGTTCGCGATCGGGATACCCCATCTGCTCAAGGGCGAGTACAGCGAGGGCGCCGGCCCCGGCATCGACGTGTACTCGCTGCGCCAGCCGCTCGGCGTCGTCGCGGGCATCACCCCGTTCAACTTCCCGGCGATGATCCCGCTGTGGAAGGCCGGCCCGGCCCTGGCCTGCGGCAACGCCTTCGTACTCAAGCCCAGCGAACGCGACCCGTCGGTCCCGCTGCGCCTGGCCGAGCTGTTCGGAGAAGCCGGCCTACCGCCGGGGGTGTTCCAGGTGGTGCACGGCGACAAGGAGGCCGTCGACGCCATCCTGGCGCACCCCGACATCCAGGCCGTAGGTTTCGTCGGCAGCTCCGACATCGCCCAGTACATCTACTCCACCGCCGCGGCCACCGGAAAGCGGTCGCAATGCTTCGGCGGCGCCAAGAACCACATGATCGTGATGCCCGACGCGGACCTCGACCAGGCCATCGACGCGCTGATCGGCGCCGGGTACGGCAGCGCCGGCGAACGCTGCATGGCGATCAGCGTCGCGGTGCCCGTCGGCGAGCAGACCGCGCAACGGTTGCGCGCCCGCCTCGTCGAGCGGATCAACAACCTGCGCGTCGGCCACGGCCTGGACCCCAAGGCCGACTACGGGCCGCTGGTCACCGAGGCCGCGCTGGCCCGGGTGCGCGACTACATCGCCCAGGGCGTGGCCGCCGGGGCGGAAATCGTCATCGACGGCCGCGAGCGGGCCAGCGACGACCTGACTTTCGGGGACACCAGCCTCGAGGGCGGCTTCTTCATCGGTCCGACGCTGTTCGACCACGTCACCCCCGACATGTCGATCTACACCGACGAAATCTTCGGACCCGTGCTGTGCATGGTCAGGGCCAAAAACTACGAAGAAGCAATAGCGCTGCCTTCTCAACACGAGTACGGCAACGGCGTGGCGATCTTCACCCGCGACGGCGACACCGCCCGCGACTTCGTCTCCCGCGTGCAGGTGGGAATGGTGGGCGTCAACGTGCCGATCCCGGTGCCGGTGGCCTACCACACGTTCGGCGGCTGGAAGCGCTCCGGCTTCGGCGACCTCAACCAGCACGGCCCCGCGTCGATCCAGTTCTACACCAAGGTCAAGACCGTCACGTCGCGGTGGCCGTCCGGCATCAAAGACGGTGCCGAATTCGTCATCCCCACAATGCAATAGGGCCCTGATTCCATGGAACTCTTCGCGCTCAACGACGACGAGCGGGTGATCACCGAAACGGCCGCCGCCTTCGCCGCCAAACGTCTCGCCCCGCACGCCCTGGAATGGGATGCTGCGCAGCACTTTCCGACCGACGTGCTGCGCGAGGCCGCCGAACTCGGCATGGCGGCCATCTACTGCCGCGACGACGTCGGCGGCAGCGGGCTGCGCCGCCTCGACGGGGTCCGCATCTTCGAGCAGCTGGCGGTCGCGGACCCGACGACCGCCGCGTTCCTGTCCATCCACAACATGTGCGCGTGGATGATCGACACCTTCGGCACCGCCGAACAGCGCAAGGTCTGGGTACCGCGGCTGGCGTCGATGGACGTCATCGCCAGCTACTGCCTGACCGAGCCGGGCGCCGGTTCGGACGCCGGCGCCCTGAGCACCCGCGCCGTCAAGCAGGGCCCGGAAAAAAGTGCAGATTATGTGCTCGACGGGGTCAAGCAGTTCATTTCCGGCGCGGGCGCCTCCGACGTCTACGTGGTGATGGCCCGCACGGGCGGCCCAGAAAATCCGGGCCCGCGCGGCATCTCCACCTTCATCGTCGAAAAGGGCTGCGCCGGGCTGAGTTTCGGTGCACCCGAGGAGAAGATGGGCTGGCACGCCCAACCCACCGCGCAGGTGATCCTGGACGGGGTGCGGGTGCCCGCCGACGCGATGCTCGGAGGCGCCGCCGGCGAGGGCGCCGGCTTTTCCATCGCGATGAACGGCCTCAACGGCGGCCGCCTCAACATCGCGGCGTGCTCGCTCGGCGGCGCCCAGGCCGCCTTCGACAAGGCGGGCGTCTACGCGCGCGAACGCCACGCGTTCGGCTCCGCCCTGATCGACGAGCCGACCATCCGCTTCACCCTGGCCGACATGGCCACCGCGCTGCAGACGTCGCGACTGTTGCTGTGGCGGGCCGCGACCGCCCTGGACGTCGACGACGCCGACAAGGTCGAGCTGTGCGCGATGGCCAAGCGCTACGTCACCGACGCGTGCTACGACGTCGCCGACAAGGCCCTGCAGCTGCACGGCGGCTACGGCTACCTGCGCGAGTACGGCCTGGAGAAGATCGTGCGCGACCTGCGCGTGCACCGGATCCTGGAGGGCACCAACGAGATCATGCGGGTGGTCATCGGCCGGGCCGAGGCCGCACGGTTCCGGGCCACCGCGTAGAAAGGCGCCATGACCAACTCTTCGCGCGTCGCTTTCCTGGGACTGGGCCACATGGGCGGACCCATGTCGGCGAATCTCGTCGCCGCCGGCCACACCGTGCGCGGGTTCGATCCGTTGCCCGCAGCGGCCACGGCCGCGGCCGGCAACGGCGTGACCGTGTTCGACAACGCCGCGCACGCCGTCGCCGGGGCCGACGTCGTCATCACCATGCTGCCCAACGGCGAGGTGGTCAAGCGCTGCTATTTCGAGGTGCTGCCGGCCGCGCGGGCCGGTGCGCTGTTCATCGACAGCTCCACGATCTCGGTCGACGACGCGCGGGAGGTCCACGCGCTGGCGGAATCGCACGGGATAGCCCAGTTGGACGCGCCGGTGTCGGGTGGGGTGAAGGGCGCCGCCGCGGGGACCCTGGCGTTCATGGTGGGCGGCGAGGCGTCCGCGCTGCAGCGGGCGCGGCCGGTGCTGGAACCGATGGCGGGCAAGATCATCCGCTGCGGTGGGGCCGGGGCCGGGCAGGCCGCCAAAGTCTGCAACAACATGGTGCTGGCGGTGCAGCAGATCGCCATCGGCGAGGCGTTCGTGCTGGCCGAGAAGCTCGGGCTGTCGGCGCAGTCGCTGTTCGACGTCATCACCGGCGCGACCGGCAACTGCTGGGCGGTGCACACCAATTGCCCGGTGCCGGGCCCGGTTCCCGCCTCACCGGCCAACAACGACTTCAGGCCGGGATTTGCGGCTGCGCTGATGAACAAGGACCTGCACCTCGCGATGGATGCCGTGGGCTCGACCGGCTCCTCGGCACCGCTGGGCAGTCACGCCGCCGAGGTCTACGCCGAGTTCATCGCGTCCGATCCCTCGCACGCCGACAAAGACTTCAGCGCCGTGATCGAGATGCTGCGCGGTTAGAAGTCGCCGGCGTTGCGGCGCAACGTATCCACCGCCGACACCAGGGCCAGCGATTCGGTGTCGGACATTCCGATATCGGCGAACACCTGCTCGTTGAGCGTCACGGTGGCGTCCTCGACCGTGGAGCGGCCCAGCTCGGTGATCTGCACCAGCGTCGTGCGCCCGTCGGTGGGGTGCGGCACCCGCTTGACCAGCCCGTCGGACTCCAGCCGGCGGATCGCGTGGGTCACGCTGGTGACGTGCACCTGCAGCCGGTCGGACGCCTTGGTGATCGGCAGCGCCCCGGTGCGACTGAACGCCAGCAGCCGCAGCAGTTCGTACCGCGAGAAGCTCAGGTCATAAGGGCGCAAAGCGTTCTCGACGCGGGCCAGCAGGATCTGATGAGCTCGCATCACCGAGGTCACCGCGACCATGCCCGGCGCCACGTGGCCCCATCCGGCGCGCTCCCAATTGGCACGCGCCGCGGCGATCGGGTCCGGTTTGGGCAGTCTCGAGGCGGTCACGTCCCCTTTCTTACCGCGTCTACATCGAACGCTGCAGCAGAACCTGCCCGTTGTCGGCGGAAACCACCTGCACGGCGGCGATCTGGTCGACCGGCGTCGAGATGCTGCCGGCCGGTTTCGCGGTGTGCCCGGGCACGGCGACCCAGGTCGCCAGCCGGGTCTGGCTGCCGTCGCGGCCCACGACCACCATCGCCAGCGTGTCGTGGTGCGCGGTGAGCGGAGCCAAGCAGACGCAGTCCAGGCTGATGGACGTACCCCAGTTCCGGTCGCTGACCTGCACCGTGGAGGCCAGCAGGGTGGTGCCGACCTGCGCCATCTGCTGCGCTGAGGCACTCACCTGCGGCGCAGGGGCCGACGCGTGACCGTGCACGCCGACGAACACGCCGACCCCCAGTACCGCGGCCGCAGCCGACGCGGCCACCCATGTGGCCACGCGCGCACGGCGGCGCCGGAAGCGCACCGCCGCCAGCAGCGACGGCAACAGCGCCGGTGACATCTCCGGGGCCGTCGGGAGCGGGCCCGACTCGACGAGCCTGGCCACCTCGTCGCGGTCCAGCCGCGACAGCAGAGCCGGCACGCCGCTCAGGTCGGCGACGGCGTCCCGGCACGACCGGCAACCGGCCATGTGCGCCTCGAATTCGCGGCGTTCGGCGGCGCACAGCGAGCCCAGCACGTAGGCGGCATCCCACATCGCGTACCGGTCACACGGCGGACCGGCATCCCCTGGCTGCGGGTTCATCTCATCCATCTCCTGTTCCTCATGCGCTAGCGGGTGACCCCGAGTTCCTGCAGGGTCAGGCGCAGCGCCCGTACTGCATAGTGCAGCCGCGACTTCACCGTTCCCTCGGCGATCTGCAGGTCCGCGGCGATCTGAGCGGTGGTCCAGCCGCGGTAGTAGGACCTGTCGATCACGGCTCGGTGTTCGGCGGACAGCTGGGCCATCGCCTCGGCGATCAACAGCCGGTCCAGCGCCGCGTTGACCTCGTCGGGGGTGGACTGCTCGGGCGCTCCGTCCTCGTCGGTGGAGCCGACGACATGGCGGGACCGGGCGCTGCGCCGGTCGTCGATGATCATGTTGCGGGCGACGGTGAACATCCACGCCCGCGAAGATCGTTCAGCATCGCCGATGATCTCCGGATGCTGCCACGCCCGCAGCAGCGTTTCCTGGACGACGTCCTCGGCGTGGCTAGCATCCCCGGTCAGCCGCAGCGCGTAACGCCACAGCACCGCCGCGTGTTCGTCGTAGATCGCCTTCATCACCGCGGCCTCGGCAGCCCCCGAGGCCGCCCCGTTGCCGGCAACCCGACCCACTCGATCACCTCCGCCTGGTAAAACGAGCCTCCGGGGCGGTTGGTTCACGCGGGCCTCAAGCCGGCCTTACCCGGGTAGCGTCAGGATGCGTGGCCCGTCTTCGGTGGCGGCGACCGTGTGCTCCCAGTGTGCTGCGCGGGAGCCGTCGGAGGTGGTGACCGTCCACTCGTCGTCGAGCACCACTGTCTTTCCCGTGCCGAGCGTCAGCATCGGTTCGATGGCCAGCACCGAACCGGGCGCCAGCAACGGGCCCCGCCCCGGGGCGCCCTCGTTGGGCAGGAAGGGGTCCATGTGCATCTGCCGGCCGATGCCGTGGCCACCGTAGCCCTCCACGATCCCGAACCGGAGCCCGTGGCGACGCTCGGCCGCGCGGGTCCCCGTCTCGATCGCGTGCGCGACGTCGGTCAGCCGGTTGCCGACGACCATCGCCGCGATCCCGGCCTCCAGCGACTCTCGGGTCGCCGCCGAGAGCGCCTCGTCGGCGGGCCGCAGCGTGCCCACGCCGAAAGTGATCGCGGCGTCTCCGTGCCAACCGGCCAGCACCGCTCCGCAGTCGATGGACACCAGGTCACCGGGGGCCAGGATTTCGGTGGCCGACGGGATGCCGTGGACGACCCGGTCGTTGACCGATGCGCAGATCGACGCAGGGTAGCCGTGATATCCCAGGAAAGACGGCGTCGCCCCGGCGTCACGGATCACCGCAATGGCGATCTCGTCGAGGCTCAACGTCGACACCCCGGGAATCGCCGCCGCACGGACGGCGTGCAGGGCGGCGGCGACGACGGCGCCGGCCGCTGCCATCGCGTCCAGTTCGGCGGCGCTGCGCTGCGGCACGACCCGGCGACTGCGCAGTCGGGCCAGCGGTGTCATAGTGGTTCGCCCGAAATCGTTATCGGCCCAGGGCTCGCAGCGCGCGAGTGAACACCTCGTCCATCGAGCCGACGGCGTCGACGGTCTTCAGTTGCTCGCGGTAGTACTCCAGCAGCGGCGCCGTTTCCTCGCGGTAGACCTTCATCCGGTTGAGAATGACGTCGTCGGTGTCGTCGGCCCGCCCGCGCGCCTTGAGCCGCCCCAGCAACTCGTCCTGCGACACCCGGAACTCCAGCACCGCGTCGACGTCGGTGCCGCGGCGTCGGAGCATCTCGTGCAGCGCCTCGGCCTGCTGCAGCGAGCGCGGGTATCCGTCGAGGATGAACCCGGCCGCGACGTCCGGGTCGCTGAGCCGGTTGTCGACGAGCTGGTTGGTCAACTCGGCGGGCACCAGGTCGCCCGCGTCCAGGTACCGCTTGGCCTCCAGGCCGAGTTCGGTGCCCTCGCCGATGTTGCGCCGAAACAACTCGCCGGTCGAGATCTGCGGGATGCCCAGCTTCTGCGCGAGCTTCTCCGCTTGCGTGCCCTTGCCCGCCCCCGGCGGCCCCAGCAAAACGAGTCTCACTTCAGGAACCCTTCGTAGTTGCGCTGCATGAGCTGACTCTCGATCTGTTTGACCGTATCCAACCCGACACCGATCATGATCAGCACGGCTGTACCACCGAACGGCAGGTTCTGCACCGCCCCGCCGTTGCCGATCTGCAGGAACAGGTTGGGCAGCACAGCGATCGCGCCCAGGTAGATCGAGCCCGGCAGCGTGATCCTGCTCAGCACGTAGCGCAGGTAGTCGGCGGTGGGCTTGCCCGGCCGGATGCCGGGGATGAAACCGCCGAACTTCTTCATCTCGTCGGCGCGCTCGTCGGGATTGAAGGTGATCGACACGTAGAAGTACGTGAAGAAGATGATCAGCCCGAAGTAGATGGCGATGTAGACCGGGTCGCTCGGGTCGGACAGGTAGGTACTGACGAACTTGTCCCACCAGCTGCTGCCCAGCCCGCCGCTGCCGCTGCGGATCAGCTGGGTTACCAGGTGCGGAATGTAGATCAGCGACGACGCGAAGATGACCGGGATGACGCCGGCCTGGTTGACCTTGAGCGGCAGGTAGGTCGAGGTCCCACCGTACATGCGCCGGCCCACCATGCGCTTGGCGTACTGCACCGGGATCCGGCGTTGGCCCTGCTCGACGAACACCACGCCCACGATGATGCCCAGCGCGGCGACCAGCACGGCGGTGAAGATGACACCGCCGCGGCTGTCCAGGATGGTCTTGCCCTCGGACGGAATGCGCGCGGCGATGCCGACGAAGATCAGCAGCGACATGCCGTTGCCGATGCCGCGTTCGGTGATCAGTTCGCCCATCCACATCACCAGCGCCGCCCCGCCCGTCATCACCATCACGATGACGACCAGCGTGAAGATGCTCTGGTCGGCGATGATGTCCAGCGAGCAGCCCTGCAGCAGCCCCCCGTTGGCCGCCAGCGCCACGATGCTGGTGGCCTGCAGGACGGCCAGCGCGACAGCCAGGTAGCGGGTGTACTGGGTCATCTTGGCCTGGCCGGACTGGCCTTCTTTGCGCAACTCCTCGAAACGCGGGATGACGACGGTGAGCAACTGCACGATGATGCTGGCCGTGATGTAGGGCATCACACCCACCGCGAACACCGTGAGCTTGAGCAGCGCCCCGCCGGAGAAAAGATTGATCAGCGAGTAGATCTGCCCGGCCTCGCCGCCGGTGGCCTCTTTGATGCACTGCTGCACGTTGGGGTAGTTGACGCCGGGAGACGGCAGGGCGGCGCCGAGGCGGTAGAGCAGAAGAATACCCAGTGTGAAGAGGATCTTCCGTCTCAGGTCGACTGTTCGCAGCGACGAGATGAAAGCCGAGAGCACTCTATCCTCCTGCGCAGCCGAGGGCATCCTGGTCACGCGCCCAACACCCGCAGGCCAGGACGTACGGCCGACTCGATCTACAGCGCGTCAAATCGTGTACGAGACTAACAGCCGATCTGCGCAGTTTCGTCAGCGGGCCGTCTCGCCTGCGGCGAAGCGCAACGTCCCGGAAATTCGTTATGTCTGCTAAACATAGGTACTGGAGGCCCCGGGACGTCCCCGGGGGGCGTGAACACCGGGGAGATGAACCACCATGACGCGCAGTGAACACGACAGTTGGGACCTGGCCTCCAGTGTCGGCGCCACGGCCACCATGGTCGCCGCGGCCCGCGCCCTGGCCAGCCAGGGGTCCGACCCGATCATCGACGACCCGTTCGCGGCGCCGTTGGTGCGGGCTGTCGGGCTCGACTTCTTCCGCCGACTGGTCGACGGCGAGGTGGCCCCTGAGGCGCGCGCGGACAGCGAGCGGGACGTGCAGCTGGAAACCGACTCGATCGCAGTGCGCACCCGCTTCTTCGACGACTTCTTCCTCAACGCGGCGCGCGACGGCATCCGACAAGCGGTGATTCTGGCCGCCGGGCTCGACGCGCGCGCCTACCGGCTCAGTTGGCCGCCCTGCAGTGTGGTGTACGAGGTCGATCAACCCAAGGTCGTCGACTTCAAGAGCACCGCGATGGCGAACTTGGGCGCCACCCCGACCGCGGAACGACGGACCGTAGCCGTCGATCTGCGGGAAGACTGGCCGGAAGCATTGCGGCGCAGCGGATTTGATACCAACAATCCAACATCCTGGAGCGCCGAGGGCCTGCTGATGTACCTTCCGCCGCAAGCCCAGGACCGGCTGTTCGACAACATCACCGGACTGAGCGCCCCCGGAAGCAGGCTGGCCACCGAATTCCACGGGGATGCGGGCCGCACCATGAGCGAACGAGCGAAGCAGTTCAACGACCGGTGGGCCAAAGCGGGCTGCGACATCGACTTGTCGGGATTGTTTTTCGACGGCGAGCGCAGCGACGTCGTCGACTACCTGACCGGTGCGGGCTGGCAGGTCAGCACCCGGCCCCGGCGTGAACTCTTCGCCGACTACGGCCTGGTCTACCCGGACGACGAG
>NZ_JBMIOP010000084.1:0-35880 GCF_049197365.1 Mycobacterium sp. THU-M104 | reverse complement strand
GGCATTCCCTCAAGGCTTCTCCGTGCGCAGTCCGCTGTGCCTCTACTCGGATCTCCCGGTCACGCGAACCAGCCAGGATGACGATCCCAGTCGCTGTTGGTGTCCCGGTGAGTCCCGCGACCGGACTCACCGGTTGATCCCTCTAGCTGACGCCAGGCTCCGGGTCGAGGGCTTTCCCGGTCTGACGGACTAGCTGTCGCTTAGGCAGCGAGAGCGTAGTCGCGCTGATGTGAATCGGCGCTTATCTGGTTGCAACGACGCTTACGGTGGTCTCTTGCCTGCACCGGCACGCTTCCCTTGATTCGATGCGCGAAGTCGAAACCGTTCAGCCCCATGTCTTCGAACATCCCCGCCAACTTTCGGCAGGACTCCTCATAGTACGCCCTCACCAACCGGCGACGACGAATCGTTGTTCCCGACGCGGGCCCCCTCAGATGACGAAGTTCAGGTGGTCGACGATGCGCTGGGCGAGCTCCTGGTCACCACCGAGTTCGACGTCGGGTGTACGGCTGGGACACATCGGCCGCCCGCCGGCCAGCCTGGTGAACTGCAGCCCGTCCAGGCGGATCGTCGCGGTCGGCTCCTGCCCGCCGAAATCGTCGACCACCTGCGCGCGGCCGTCGACGCTGACGCGGATGCTGCGGGCCAGCGGCCCGGTCAGCTCGAACAGGACGCGGGAGCCGTCGGGAGCCTTGGCGAGCTTGCCGACGACGAAGCCCATGGTGCCCGCGATCTCATCCAGAGACAGCTGTGACGCGGGCCCGTCGAGTTCGGTGTCGGATGAGGGCCGCTGCAGCGCCGCGCGGATGTCCTGCTCGTGCATCCAGCAGTCGAACACCCGGATCCGCATGAACCGCCCGTAGCTGTCCATGCCCGCCGGCGTCGGCGTGAGCGCGTTCCACTCCGCGTCGGACATGCCGGACAGAGCCTTGCGGCGGCTGTCGGTGATCTCCCGGAACCGGGCCAGGACGTCGCGTCCACGTTCGCCGCTGAGATGGCGCACCCAGCACTCGTTCATCGCCCCGATGTCGTTGCGCACGTGCTCGAGTGCCTTGAGGTTGCAGTCGGGCTCGGGCGAGGCGATGCCGCAGAGAAACGATTCGGTGCCGATCATGTGCGCCACCAGCGCCTGCACGTCCCAGCCGGGTAGCGGGCTCACGGCCTGCCACTGCGTGTCGGGCAGCCCGTCGAGCAGCGCGCCGAGGACGTCCCACACCGCGAAGAGCCCGGCGAGAACCTCAGACTTGTCGAGTTTGGTGACGGGTCGGTCGGCCATCCTCGGATCGTAAGCCGCTGCGCTTCCGGCGCCGCGACCGGTCTGGAAGAGACACGCTGTCGCCGATCACGCCGAAGCGATCATCGCCACCGAACCCATGGCCATGAGCATGCCGAAGGCCTGCCAGCGAGTCACCCGCTCGCGCAGCACCACCATCGCCAGCACCACCGTCGCCGCCGGGTACAGCGAGATCAGCATGCTGGCCAGCGACAGCAGCCACGACCGCAGGGCCGCGAGCATGGTGAGGTTGGCGACGATGTCCAGCAGCGCCACCGCGCCCGCGAGCATCAGCGTCTTGCCACGCGGCAGTCTCAGGTTCTTACTCGCTCCGGCGAGAACCAGCACCACGACCGTGGCCAACAGGCGCGCGAAGAACAACGGCCACAGTCGGGAATCGTGGGGCGCCTGGTGCAGGAACACCAAGTCCAACCCGAAGGCCAGCCCGGCCGCGACGGTGAGCCAGGCCACCTTGGGTGTGAACCGGTACGGCGTCGCGCCCTCTGCGGGGGACTCGCGGCTGACCAACAGCACCGCGAGCATCGCCAAGACGACACCCACCGAAGCCATCTGCCCCGGCCGTTCCCCCAGCACCACGCCGACGGCCACCGGAACGGCGGCGTTGAGAACGGCCACCAGCGGTGACACCACCGAGATCGGCCCGGACGCCACCGCCGCGAAGAACGCGTACATGCCCAGCGCCTGACTGATGCCGTACAGGGCGCCCCAGGCGATGGCGCCGCTGCGAATCGGGCCGCCGGCGCCGATGGCCAGCACAGCCAGCAGCACGACCTCCACCGGATAGGCGAACAGCAGAACCCGCAGCGCCGCGACGCGGCGTGCGGCAACCCCACCCAAGAAATCGCTGACGCCATAGGAAACGGCCGACAGTTGGGCGTAGGCGGCCCCGATCAGCTCAACCCCTTAGCTCGACGGCCCAGTTCGCGGACCACTTCGCGGTGGGCGTCGCGACGAGCCATGTCCTGGCGCTTGTCGTACGCCCGCTTCCCTCGCGCCAATGCAAGTTCGACCTTGACCCTGCCCTCGTAGAAATACAGTGACAACGGCACCAGCGCGAGGTTACCATCGCGAATCTTGCCGATCAGCGTGTCGATCTGGCGACGGTGCAACAGCAACTTTCGTTTACGGCGGGGCTCATGGTTGGTCCAGCTACCGTGCTGGTACTCCGGGATGTGCAGATTGTGCAACCACACTTCGCCGTCTTCGACGAGTGCGAAAGCGTCGGCCAGCGAGGCGTGACCCTCGCGCAGGCTCTTCACCTCCGTGCCGTGTAACGCAACCCCGGCCTCGAACAACTCGACGATCGAATAATTGTGACGCGCTTTGCGATTGGTAGCGACAATTCGTTTGCCGCCGCGCTTGTCGCCCGCCGACTTGGCCCGCCCCGACTCGTTGGCCACAGCTACCGCCGAACGTAGAGCCGCAAAGTCACGTATGCCGTCAGCCCGGCCATCGACACGCCGAGCAGGAACAGCCACGGCGAGATGTACAAGATGTCGGCATAGTCCACCCGGGCCACCAAGTTTGCTTGGTAGAACTGGTCGAGAGCCTTGTCCAGGAACCACGCCCGCATCAGGATCAGCCCGACGATCGCCATCGCCACCCCGACTGCGGCGGCGAACATGGCCTCCACCAGGAAGGGCAACTGGGTGTACCAACGGCTGGCCCCGACCAGCCGCATGATCCCGATCTCGGTTCGCCGCGTGTACGCCGCGACCTGGACCATGTTGGCGATCAGCAGCACGGCCCCGACCGCTTGCACCAGCGCGACGGCGAACGCCACGTTGCTCAGGCCGTCCAGGACCGCGAACAACCGGTCGATCAGATCTTTCTGGTTGAGCACCGACAGCACCCCCGGCTGGCCCTGCATGGCCATGTCGAAGTCGTTGTGCTGTTCGGGGTTGTTCAGTTTGACGATGAACGACGCCGGGAAGGAGTCCTTGCCGGCGACCTCCTTGTATTGCGGGAACTTCCGGATGGCGTCCTCGTAGGCGTCCTTGCGGTTGAGGAACCGCACCGACTTGACGTCTTTGCGCGCCTCGATGCGCCCCCGCAGCGCCTTGCACGGGTCGGCGTCGCAGGCCGGGTCGTTGGCGGAGATGTCCTCGGTGAGGAAGACCTGCGTCTCGACACGGTCGAGGTAGATGGCCCGAGAGTTGTCGGCCAGCCGGATCACCAGCAGACCGCCGCCGAACAGGCCGACCGAGATCGCCGTCGTCAGGATCATCGCCGCGGTCATGGTGATGTTGCGACGAAGGCCGGTCAGGACTTCGTTGAGCAGAAAGCCGAAGCGCACTTAGCGATCCATTCCGTAGACGCCACGCTGTTCGTCGCGGACCAGCCTGCCCAACGACAACTCGACGACCCGCTGCCGCATCGAGTCGACGATGTGGTGATCGTGAGTGGCCATCAGCACCGTGGTGCCGGTCCGGTTGATCCGCTCCAACAGGTCCATGATGTCGTTGCTGGTGTCCGGGTCGAGGTTGCCGGTGGGCTCATCGGCCAGCAGCAGCAACGGCCGGTTGACAAACGCGCGGGCGATCGCGACCCGCTGCTGCTCACCTCCCGAGAGCTCGTGCGGCAGCCGGTTGGCTTTGCCCGACAGGCCTACCGTCTCGAGCACGTCGGGTACGACCCGGTTGATGGCGTCGCGGCGTTTGCCGATCACCTCCAGGGCGAAGGCCACGTTGTCATACACCGTCTTCTGCTGCAGCAGCCGGAAGTCCTGGAAGACGCACCCGATCACCTGACGCAGCTTCGGGACGTGACGGCCCGGAAGCTTGTTGACGTGGAACTTCGACACCCGCACGTCACCGGCGCTGGGTGACTCCGCGCCCAGCAGCAGCCGCATGAACGTCGACTTGCCCGAACCCGACGGTCCGATCAGAAAAACGAATTCACCCTTGTCGATCTTGACGTTCACGTCGTCCAGCGCCGGACGGGCCGACGCTTTGTACTTCTTACTGACATGGTCCAGGGTGATCATCACGGCACGTCAGTGTAGCGGTGGATTTCGCCGGCGGGCGAAGTCAACTGGCCGGTGGCGGTGAACTGGTCACCGCGGCGCCAGACAGCGGCGGTGTGGGCGGTGTGCCGCTGGGCGGGGTGTCGCTGGGCGGGGCTGGTGGTGGAACTGGAGTGCTGGGCGGACAGAAGGGCGGCGGCAGCAGGCACGGCAGCTGCGATGGCACGAACGGCGCCACACTGGTCGTCGTGACGGGCGGCGCCTCGGTGGTGATCGGGGTCGGCTGCGGGGTCGGGGTCGGCGGGTAGCTCACGCCGGGTGGCGGCTGGACCCTCGTGCGGGGAACCCAGGTGTATTTCGGATCGGGCAAAAAGCCGGGCGGCACCACCTGCGGGGCGGGCTGCTTGGGAGCCGGTCCCGGGCGGTACGTGTCGTAAACCCACCACACCGCCAGAAACGCGACGATCAGCACCAGCGTCGACGTGCGCACCCGCCCACCGAACGAGTAGCCCGGCCAGCGCCCGTCGTGCTCGGCGCGGGGTTTTCCGAGAACATTGAGGGTGAGCTTCACCGCCGCCCCGCCTCGTCTGCCGGTTCCGCGGAGGCGTTCTCGACCACGTGCACCGTCGCGTCGGCCGCGGTGACGATTCTGACGCGGGCCAGCGCCCGGATGACCAGCACCCGCAGCTGCCGGCCCGCCTCGAACTGTTTGCCCGGCAACGTGCGCGCCACCATGCGCAGGGTGAGGGTGTCGACCGCGATGCTTTCCACCCCCATCACAGTGGGCGCGTCCAGTAGCAGGTCCTTGAGCGCCGGGTCGTCCACCGCGCGTTCGCATTCCTGGTGCAAGACGTCGTTGACCCGGTTCAGGTCGGCGTTGATCGACACCGGGATGTCCACCACCGCACGCGCCCAGTCCTTGGACAGGTTGACCACCTTGACGATCTGCCCGTTGGGAATGGTCAGCACTTCCCCGTCCGGGGACCGCAGCTTGGTGATCCGCAGCGTCACATCTTGCACGGTTCCGGTGGCCTCGGTCGAGGCGACAATGGTCAGCGTGACCAGGTCCCCGAAGCCGTACTGCTTTTCGATGAGGATGAAAAAGCCGCTCAGCAGATCCCTGACCAGTTGCTGGGCGCCGAAGCCCAGCGCGGCGCCCACCACGGTCGCCGGCGCGATCAAACCGCCGACCGAGAACCTCAGGATGTCGGCGGCTTGGAGCATCACCCAGATACCGATCATCACCAACGAGACCCATCGGATCACCGAGGCGACGGCCTGCCGATGCTTGCTCGCCTCGGAGCGCACCAGCGCGTCGCCGACGCTGAATCCGAGGTCCAGCTTGCGGGTCACCTGATCTGCCAGCCAGGTGACGAAGCGGGCCGCCAGCACCGCCGCGATCAACACCATGACGATCCGCAGACCCCTGGTGATGATCCACTGGCCGAACTCGTCGCGCCAGAAGTCGTGCCAGCGCTGCGTGGCGGAGGCTGCGGAAACCCTGGCCGCGGCGAGGACGGCGGGGTTAGTCGTCATCTTTTCGGTTGCGCCAGCGGATTCCGGCTTCCAGGAACCCGTCGATGTCGCCGTCCAGGACCGCTGCGGGATTGCCCACCTCGTACTCGGTGCGCAGATCCTTGACCATCTGATATGGGTGCAGCACGTAGGAGCGCATCTGATTGCCCCAGGAGCTGCCGCCCTCGCCTTTCAGTGCGTCCATTTCGGCGCGCTCCTCGGAGCGCTTGCGCTCCAGCAGCTTGGCCTGCAACACCCGCATCGCCGAAACCTTGTTCTGCAGCTGGGACTTCTCGTTCTGACACGTCACGACGATTCCCGTCGGAATGTGGGTCAGGCGCACCGCCGAGTCGGTGGTGTTCACCGACTGGCCGCCGGGGCCGCTGGAACGGTAGACGTCCACGCGCACGTCCCCCTCGGGGATGTCGATGTGGTCGGTGGTGTCCACGACGGGAAGCACTTCGACTTCGGCGAACGACGTCTGGCGCCGGCTCTGGTTGTCGAACGGGCTGATCCGAACCAGGCGATGGGTGCCCTGCTCCACCGACAACGTGCCATAGGCGAACGGCGCGTGCACGGCGAAGGTGGCGCTTTTGATGCCCGCCTCCTCGGCGTAGGAGGTGTCGAACACCTCGACCGGGTACTTGTGCTGCTCGGCCCACCTGATGTACATGCGCATCAGCATCTCGGCCCAGTCGGCGGCGTCGACCCCGCCCGCGCCGGAGCGGATGGTGACCAGCGCCTCGCGCTCGTCGTACTCGCCCGACAACAACGTGCGCACCTCGGTGGCTTCGATGTCGGCGCGCAGCGACTCGAGCTCGGCGTCGGCCTCGGCCAGCGCATCGGCTGCGGCTCCGCCTTCCTCCTCGGCGGCCAGTTCGTAGAGCACCGGCAGGTCCTCGACGCGGCGCCGCAACTCCTCGATGCGCCGCAGCTCGCCCTGGGCGTGGGACAGTTCACTGGTCACCCGCTGGGCCCGGGTCTGGTCGTCCCACAGCTGCGGATCGGATGCCTCGTGCTCGAGCTTCTCGATGCGGGTGCGCAGACCATCCACATCGAGCACCCGCTCCACCGTGGTCAGGGTGGAGTCGAGGGCGGCGATGTCGGCGTGACGGTCGGGTTCCACAGCCGACCACGTTACCGTCGCGCTTGCGTGCCCCGAGTGCGCCGGTCAGCGTTGCTCAGCTGACGTTTGGCATCAAGGGACCGCGGGTTGTCTACCCTCGACCCCCGCAAAGGCCTGAATATGCGTCACTACCACGTCGCCGTCGTCGGCTCAGGACCGTCGGGATTCTTCGCCGCCGCCTCCCTGCTGAAGGCGTCCGACGCGTCGGACGCCTTCGACATCGACTTCGACTTCGACATCGACGTCGACTTCGACATCGACATCGACGTGCTGGAGATGCTGCCGACGCCGTGGGGCCTGGTTCGGTCGGGAGTGGCGCCCGATCACCCGAAGATCACGTCGATCAGCAAGCAGTTCGAGAAGACCGCGCAAGATCCCCGCTTTCGGTTCTTCGGCAACCTGGTGGTGGGCGAGCACGTCTCGGCGGGCGACCTCGCCGGGCGCTACGACGCCGTGGTCTACGCCGTCGGGGCGCAGTCCGACCGCGCACTGCACATTCCGACGAGGATCTGCGGGGCAGCGCCAGCGCCAGACCCTTGCCCGTACCGGCAAGATCGGGTCGATTTCCGTGCCCGCGAGTTGGACGACACCGACCGGCGGCAAAGTTACGGCGTTGCCGGGCAACGACTTACCCATCGTGGCGACTGGGGAGGCGGCCCACGCCTCCGGCATTCCGGGCATTCCCGGGATACCGGGGGGGAGCCGGCTCGCGCGCCACGTTGGTCGTCCCGCGATATGGCGCCCGGCTCACCGTCATGTCCCGTCCCCCAGCGGCCGGGTGACGCGGCCGCCCCGGTGGGCGAAGCCTTCCGCACCTCGGCCGTCGTCCCCGCTACGGCCTACCGATCACGGTCATGAGCCGTCCCTGATGGGCGTCTCGTCGGTATCGGAAGGCTGGGGCGGCTCGGGCGGTACCAGCCTCCAGTTGTCGGGATTCTTCGGCGAGTAGACCACCGGCAGCAACTGGCCTATCGTCGGCCACTGGTCGACGTCGACTTCCATGCGCTGATATACGGCATGCTCAGCGATGGTGGGCCCGTTGATGACGCCGGCGATGGTGACGTACTGGCCGCCGGTGGCACCATCCGGCCGCGGACTGACCCCGGTCACCAGCAGCGTGCCGCCGAGCGACTCCCCGTGTGGGCCGCGCGAGAGGAACCGCTGGGCCAGGAATACCCCCAGCACCGCAACCAGGATGAGCAGCGTACCGAATTCCCACACCTGGACATGGTAGGACTGCTGTCGTGAGCCCCGCCGACGACGATGCAGAGCGAAGAGCCGAGAAGGAGCGGCGCAGGTGAACCGCGACGATCTGGCGCTGGCGCTGGCGCTGGCCGACCACGCGGACACCATCACCCGCGCCCGGTTCGGCGCGCTGGACCTGCACGTCGACACCAAGCCGGACCTGACCCCGGTGACCGACGCCGATCGCGCTGTCGAGACCGAACTGCGTGAGCTGCTCGGGCGCAACCGGCCAGGCGACAGCGTGCTCGGCGAGGAATTCGGCGGCACAACGACTTTCCGCGGCCGGCAATGGGTCATCGACCCGATCGACGGAACCAAGAATTTCGTCCGCGGGGTGCCCGTGTGGGCCAGCCTGATCGCATTGCTCGACGACGGCGTCCCGACGGTCGGCGTGGTGAGCGCGCCCGCGCTACGGCGCCGGTGGTGGGCGGCCCGCGGCCGCGGCGCCTTCGCCGGCGTCGACGGCGCCCCCCCACGCCGGCTGTCGGTTTCGGCAGTGGCACAGCTGGAGTCGGCCAGCCTGTCGTTCTCGAGCCTGTCGGGGTGGGCGCAGCACGGGCTGCGCGAGAGCTTCATCGAGTTGACCGACACCGTGTGGCGGGTACGCGGCTATGGCGACTTTCTCTCCTACTGCCTCCTCGCGGAAGGGGCCGTCGACATCGCCGCCGAACCGGAGGTTTCGGTGTGGGACCTGGCCGCGATCGACATCCTGGTGCGCGAAGCGGGTGGGGCCTTCACCGGCCTGGACGGGGTGGCGGGCCCGCACCGCGGCAGCGCCCTGGCCACCAACGGCGTGTTGCACCAGCAGGTGCTGGGCAGGATTTCTGTGAATTAGACAACAGGCTGCGGAATACTTTATCTTACTTTAGAGTAAGATAAAGTATTCACTTCCCGACGACAGAAGCCGCCGACATGACCGCAACCCGTTCCGGTTCGAGCTCCAGTTCATCCCGCAGACCCACACGGGGCGGCGGCATCAGCGGCGTGGGCATGCAACCGCACCGGCGGTCCGCTATCGACGTCGCGATCGCGCTGATCACCCCGCTCGTCGGCCAGGACTTCCTGGACAAGTACCGCCTGCGCGGCCCGCTCAACCGCGGCCTGCGCTACGGCGCCAAGACGATCTTCTCCACCAGCGCGGCGGCTTCCCGCCAGTTCACCAGGGTCGCGAAGCTGCGCAGCGGACCGACCCGACTGAAGTCCAGCGGCAAGGACTATTTCGACCTGACGCCCGACGAGGACCAGAAACTGATCGTCGAAACGGTCGGGGAATTCGCCGAAGAGATCCTGCGGCCGGCCGCACGCGACGCCGACGAGGCCGCCACCTACCCGCCCGACCTGATCGCCAAGGCCGCCGAACTGGGTATCACAGCGATCAACATTCCCGAGGACTTCGACGGCGCCGCCGCGCACCGCTCCAGCGTGACCAACGTGCTGGTGGCCGAGGCGCTCGCCTACGGTGACATGGGCCTGGCGTTGCCGATTCTGGCCCCGGGCGGCGTGGCATCGGCGCTGACCCACTGGGGCAGCGCCGAACAGCAGGCCACCTACCTACCCGAGTTCGCCGGCGAGAACGTCCCGCAGGCCTGCGTCGCCATCGCCGAACCCCACCCGCTGTTCGACCCCACCCGGTTGCGGATGACGGCGCTGCGCACGCCCAGCGGATACCGGCTCGACGGCGTGAAGTCACTGGTGCCCGCCGCGTCCGACGCCGAGCTGTTCATCGTCGGGGCGCAACTGAACGGCAAGCCCGCCTTGTTCATCGTCGAATCGTCCTGTGCGGGCGTGGCCGTCAAAGCGGATCCGAGCATGGGGATCCGCGCGGCGGCACTCGGCCAGGTCGAATTCTGCGGGGTGTCGGTGCCGCTGAACGCCAGGCTCGGCGAGGACGAAGCCGGCGACGACGACTACTCCGAAGCGCTGGCGCTGACACGGCTGGGCTGGGCGGCGCTGGCCGTGGGGACCGCGCACGCTGTGCTTGATTATGTGGTGCCCTACGTCAAGGAACGCCACGCCTTCGGCGAGCCGATCGCCCACCGTCAGGCTGTTGCGTTCATGTGCGCCAACATCGCCATCGAACTCGACGGTCTGCGCTTGATCACCTGGCGCGGCGCCGCACGGGCCGAACAGGGCCTCAGCTTCACCCGGGAGGCGGCGCTGGCCAAGCGGCTCGGCGCCGACAAGGCCATGCAGATAGGTCTGGACGGTGTGCAACTGCTCGGCGGCCACGGCTACACCAAAGAGCACCCGGTCGAGCGCTGGTACCGCGACCTGCGGGCCATCGGCGTCGCCGAGGGCGTCGTCGTCATCTGAGCCCCGTCTTGAATCGCTAGTCCACCCCGATCCGAAAGTTCAACCCGAAAGTTCACCCATGGCAATCAATTTGGAGCTTCCGCGCAAACTGCAAGCGGTGATGGACACCACACATCAGGGCGCCGCCGAGTTGATGCGGCCGATCGCGCGCAAATACGACCTCAACGAGCATGCCTACCCGGTCGAACTCGACACGCTCTTCAGCCTGTTCGAGGGCGCCTCCTCCGCGATGGCCTTCGCCGCAGCGGGCGCGCTGCGCGACGGGGCGGAACGGCACGACACCAACCACAACGGCGCCAACATGGCCGCACTGCTGCAGACCCTGGAGGCCAGCTGGGGCGATCTGGCGATGATGCTCTCGGTCCCCTATCAGGGGCTGGGCAACGCGGCCATCTCCGCGGTCGCCACCGACGAGCAGCTGGAACGCCTGGGCAAGGTGTGGGCGGCGATGGCGATCACCGAACCGGACTTCGGGTCGGATTCGGCGGCCGTGTCCACCACCGCCAGGCTGGACGGCGACGAGTACGTCATCAACGGCGAAAAGATCTATGTCACGGCCGGTTCGCGTGCCACCCACATCGTGGTGTGGGCCACGCTGGACAAGTCGGCGGGCCGCGCGGCGATCAAGTCGTTCGTGGTCCCGCGCGAACATCCCGGCGTCACGGTCGAGCGACTCGAGCACAAGCTCGGCATCAAGGGCTCCGACACCGCGGCGATCCGCTTCGACAACGTCCGGATCCCGAAGGAAAACCTCTTGGGAACTCCGGAAATCGAAGTGGGCAAAGGGTTTTCCGGGGTGATGGAGACCTTCGACAACACCCGCCCGATCGTGGCGGCCATGGCCGTCGGGGTCGCCCGCGCCGCGCTGGAGGAGATCCGCAAGATTCTCACCCAGGCCGGGGTGGAGATCTCCTACGACAGGCCGTCGCACGTCCAGAGTGCCGCGGCGGCCGAGTTCCTGCGCATGGAAGCCGACTGGGAGGCCAGCTACCTGCTGTCCCTGCGCGCGGCATGGCAGGCCGACAACAACATCCCCAACTCCAAAGAGGCCTCGATGAGCAAGGCCAAGGCCGGCCGGGTGGCCACCGACATCACCTGCAAGACGGTCGAATTGGCCGGCACCACCGGGTATTCCGAGCAAACGCTGCTGGAGAAGTGGGCGCGCGACTCCAAGATCCTCGACATCTTCGAGGGCACCCAGCAGATCCAGCAGCTGGTGGTCGCCCGCCGCCTGCTGGGACTGTCGTCGGCCGAGCTCAAGTAGCGTCAACGCGTCGCGCCCAGCGTGTAACCATGGCGACATTTCGACCGAATTTTCGCACTGTGTGCACGTTCGGCGAAACCTCCGGGCCGGCGTCGGGCCGGCGCGCACACCGGCCGACCGGTGGTGCGGGTCGCCGGCGGCGTCTGAGCCGGACGTAGGCTGTCGGCTACGACGATGGAGGTGGCATGCGCGCAGCACAAGTGACCCGCCTGGACGGCCCGGAGGCCATCGAGGTGGGCGAGGCCCAGGAACCACGAGGCGACGGTGTCGTCGTCGACGTGCACGCCGCCGGGGTCGCGTTCCCCGACGCGCTGCTGTCCCGAGGCCTCTATCAGTACCGGCCGGAGCCGCCGTTCGTGCTGGGCGCCGAGATCGCCGGGGTGGTGCGATCGGCGCCCGAGGGCGCCCACGTGCGCGCCGGCGACCGGGTGGTCGGCCTGACGATGCTGTCCGGCGGCATGGCCGAGATCGCGGTGCTGTCGCCGGACCGGGTGTTCAGGCTGCCCGACAACGTCAGCTTCGAGGCGGGCGCCGGCCTGCTGTTCAACGACCTGACGGTGTACTTCGCGCTGACGGTCCGCGGCCGGCTGGCCCACGGCGACACGGTCCTGGTGCACGGCGCGGCCGGGGGCATCGGGACCTCGGCGCTGCGCCTGGCGCCGGTGCTCGGGGCGTCACGCACCATCGCGGTGGTCAGCACGCCGGAGAAGTCGGAGATTGCCACCGCCGCCGGCGCGACGGACGTGGTGCTGGCCGAGGGCTTCAAGAACGCGGTCAAGGAGTTGACCGACGGGCGCGGGGCCGACGTCGTCGTCGACCCGGTCGGCGGCGACAGGTTCACCGACTCGTTGCGCTCGCTCGCGCCGGGGGGACGGCTGCTGGTCATCGGGTTCACCGGTGGCGAGATTCCCACGGTGAAGGTGAACCGCCTGCTGCTCAACAACATCGACGTCGTAGGTGTCGGGTGGGGCGCCTGGGCCGGCACTCACCCCAACGCGCTGGCCGAGCAGTGGGGTGGCCTCGAGGAACTACTCAGCTCCGGGCGGCTGACCCCGCCGGACCCGGTGGTCTACCCACTCGAGCAGGCCGCCGCCGCCGTCGCGTCGCTGGAGAACCGCACCGCCAAGGGGAAAGTCGTTCTGCGCGTCCGGGACTGATGCCCGCCGCGGTGAGGGCACAGGCGCCGGCCTTATTGCTCGACACGTAAACGTCGGCGAAGACACGCCGCAGCAGTGCGCGATGGTTTATGTCTCGCGGCCACGACGATCCGCCGACGGTCGACCCCAACGAACGCGGCCCGGGAACCTGCGACCTGGGCGACCCCCGCGTGGTGAACATTGAGCACGTCGGGCCAGCCCTGGGCTAGCCCGCTTCGCCGCGTTGCGGGGCCGGCTGTCACAGTGGAGTTACGACGACGCCCGCGGCGACGGGCTGGCGTGCGGGCGGGACATCGCCGTCCCGGCGCTGGTGATCGGTAATCTGGCCGACGACACCTGCACGCCCTGCCACACCCGACGGCTGTTCGATGCGATCGGGCGCGATGACCACCACGACAAGGAGATGCACGAAATTCCCGGCACAACCCACTATTACGCGGGTCCCGACCAGCGCGACAAGCTGCGCGCTGCTGCCGACATCGTCACCGACCGGCTGGTCCGCCACGATTTCGCGAGACCCTGATGGCGGCTGGGCCGCTCGACGGCATCCGGGTGCTCGAACTGGGCACCTTGATCGCCGGACCGTTCGCCGGGCGCCTGCTGGGAGACATGGGCGCCGACGTCATCAAGGTGGAACTCCCCGGCGCGCCGGACCCGCTGCGCACCTGGGGCCAGGCCGAGGTTGACGGGCAGCACGTCTTCTGGACGGTGCACGCGCGCAACAAGCGGGCCGTCACACTGGACCTGCGCCGCCCGCGCGGCAGAGAGCTGTTCCTCGACCTCGTCGAGGAATCCGACATCGTGGTGGAGAACTTCCGGCCGGGCACCCTGGAGAAGTGGGCGCTGGGCTATGACGTGCTCAGCGCAACCAACCCGGGGGTCATCCTGGTCCGGGTCTCCGGGTACGGGCAGACCGGGCCCGACGCGCACAAGCCCGGATACGCCTCGGTCGCCGAGGCCGCCTCCGGGCTGCGGCACCTCAACGGTTTCCCCGGCGGACCGCCGCCCCGCCTCGCGCTCTCGCTGGGCGACAGCCTGGCCGGCATGTTCGGCGCCCAGGGCGCGCTGGCCGCCCTGTACCGCCGCGGCGTCACCGGGCGCGGCCAGGTCGTCGACGTCGCACTGACCGAATCCTGTTTGGCTGTACAGGAATCCACCATTGCGGACTACGACGTCGGCGGGGTGGTGCGCGGACCGTCGGGCACCCGGCTGGACGGCATCGCACCGTCCAACATCTACCGCACCGCGGACGGCTCCTGGGTGGTGATCGCCGCCAACCAGGACACCGTCTTCGCCCGGCTGTGCACGGCGATGGGCCGCCCGGAGCTGGCAGGAGAAGACAGGTTCGCCACCCACGTGGCCCGCGGGCGCAACCAGGACGAGCTCGACGCGATCATCGGCGACTGGGCCGCACAGCGCGACGCCGGCGAGGTCATCGAAACCCTTTCCGCCGCAGGGGTGATCGCCGGTCCGATCAACACCGTCGCGGAGGTGGTGCACGATCCGCAGCTGCGCGCCCGCGACATGCTGGTCGAGCACTACGACGAGCGGCTGCGGCGCACGGTGCTGGGCCCGGGCGTCGTGCCGGTGCTCTCCGAGTCGCCCGGCGGCGTCCGCAACGCGGGCCCGGCCCGGCCGGGACAACACAACGACGACGTCTACATCGGGCTGCTGGGCAAGACGCCCGCGGAGCTCGCGGAGCTTCGGGCCGAGGGGGTGCTGTGACGCCCCACGTCGACATCCGCGAGGTCGCACTGCGCGACGGCCTGCAGATCGAGAAGCCGATCCCGCTGTCGGCCAAGCTCGACCTGCTGGCCGCGGTGGCCGCCACGGGCGTCCGCGAGGTGGAGGCGACGGCGTTCGTCTCACCGTCGAAGGTGCCGTCGATGGCCGATGCCGCCGAACTGGCCACACACCTGCGCGCCTACCCCGACATCGCGTTCTCCGCCCTGGTCGCCAGCCCGAACGGCGCCAGACGGGCCGTCGCGGCGGGACTGCGATCGATCGAATACGTGGTGGCGGCCAGCGACGCCTTCAGCCGGGCCAACGTCGGGCGGTCCGCCGCCGAGTCCACCGCTCAGATCGACGATATTGTCGCCATCGCCCATGACGGGGGCGTCAGCGTGGAGGTCATCGTGGCGACCGCGTGGGACTGCCCGTTCGAGGGCCCCACCCCGCCGCAGCAGGTCCTCGAGATCGCCGCGGCCGCCCGCGAGCGGGGGGCCGACCGGTTCTGCATCGCCGACACGATCGGCACCACCACCCCGGGACGGGTGAGTTCGCTGATCGCCCAACTACAGCCGGTGATCGGCGACCTGCCGCTGGGCGGACACTTCCACAACACCCGCGGCGCGGGGCTGGCCAGCGCCTACGCGGCGGTGCAGGCCGGCCTCACCCGCCTGGACGCCTCGGCCGGCGGGCTGGGCGGCTGCCCGTTCGCGCCGGGCGCCACCGGCAACATCGCCACCGAGGATCTGGTGTACCTGCTGACCGACAGCGGCATCACCGTCGACGTGGACCTGCGGGCCGCCATCGCCGCCGCCGGCGTCGCGAAAGCGGTTGTCGGCCATGACCTGCCGAGCGCGCTGGTGCGCGCCGGCGACCGGATCCGGAACCGGTACCCGCAGCGAACCTGACCACCCAAGGCCGACAGACCCGGGCTGCCATCGAGCCGGCCGCGCGGCCACGTAAGGAGACCAGCATGGATTTTACTCTCCCCGAGCATCTTCCGGCGCTGCTTGCCGAGATGGACGCATTCGTCGAGGCCGAGATCACGCCGCTGGAACGCGATCACATCCAGTATTTCGACAAGCGCCGCGAGCACGCCCGCACCGACTGGGACAACGACGGCATCCCGACGCGCGAATGGGAGGAGCTGCTCGCCGAGATGCGCCGACGGGCCGACCAGGCAGGCTGGCTGCGCTACGGTTTGCCCGCTTCGGTAGGCGGACGCGACGGCACCAACCTCGACATGGCGGTGATCCGGGAACATTTGGCGCACAAGGGTCTCGGGCTGCACAACGACCTGCAAAACGAGTCGTCGATCGTCGGGAACTTCCCGCAGGTGATCATGATGGAGCGGTTCGGCACCGACGAGCAGCGGCAGCTGTGGTCCGAGGCGCTGATCACCGGGGAACGCTCCCTGGCGTTCGGGTTGACCGAACCGCGGCACGGCTCGGATGCGACCTGGCTGGAGACCCGTGCCGAACCCGACGGGGACGGCTGGGTGATCAACGGCGCCAAGCGGTTCAACACCGGCGTGCACCGCGCCACCCACGACCTGGTCTTCGCCCGGACTTCCGGGGAGGCGGGACAGGCCCGAGGTATCACCGCGTTCCTGGTTCCCACCGACGCGCCGGGATTCAACGTCCCGTACTACTGGTGGACGTTCAACATGCCCACCGACCACGGCGAAGTCGAACTGACCGACGTGCGGGTGCCCGCCGACGCGGTGCTCGGCGAGGTGGATCGCGGCCTGGACGTCGCCCAGACCTTCCTGCACGAAAACCGGATCCGGCAAGCGGCGAGCAGCCTGGGCGCCGCACAGTACTGCATCGACCGCGCCGCCGCGTACGCCGGGCAGCGCACGGTGTTCGGTAAGCCCCTGGCGGTCAACCAGGCCGTGCAGTGGCCGCTGGCCGAGTTGGCGACCGAAGCACAAATGGTGCGGCTGCTCGTGCAGTACGCCGCCTGGCACCTGGATCGCGATCACCACATGGAGGTCTCCGACAAGGTCTCGATGGCCAACTACCGCGCCAACCGGCTGGTCTGCGACGCCGCCGACCGCGCCATGCAGGTCTTCGGCGGCCTCGGGTACAGCCGCCACGAACCCTTCGAGCACATCTACCGCCACCACCGCCGCTACCGGATCACCGAGGGCGCCGAGGAGATCCAGATCCGCCGAGTAGCGCAGCGGCTGTTCAAGTTCGGTCAGAAGTGACGGCCGTACCGGAGCTGCCCGGCAGGCTGACCGAGGTTCTCGCGGGCGTCCTCGGCGCCGGCACCGCCGTCGAGAATCTGCGCACGCTGACCGGCGGCGCCAGCCGCACCACCTGGGCGTTCGACGCCGTCACGGGCGGCGAGCGCCGGGCGCTGATCTTGCGCATCGGTCCCCCCGACGACGTGCACGCCGGCATGGAGCTCGAGGCCCGCGCGCAGGCCGCGGCGGCCGCGGCCGGCGCACCGGTCCCCCACGTCCTGATCGCCGATGATTCTGTTGCCGCACTGGGGAATCCGTTTCTCATCTGCGATACCGTCGCCGGCGAGACCATCGTGCGGCGGATCCAGCGGCAGCTCGACGCCGGCGGCCGCGGGTACGAGGCCCGCACCGGGCTGCTCCGCCAGTGCGCGCGGGCGCTGGCCGCCATCCACCGGGCCGACCCCGACCTGCCCGGGCTGAACCCGGAGGACCCACTCGCTCAGTGGCGCGAGCGACTCGACGCGATGGGCGACACCACCGCCACGTTCGAATGGGCGTTCCGGTGGCTGGCCGCCCGCCGGCCCCGACCCTCGGCGCGGGTCCTGGTGCACGGCGACTTCCGGATGGGAAACCTCATCGTCAACGGCGCCGACCTGGCCGCGGTCCTCGACTGGGAACTGGTGCACGCCGGGCAGGCCTACGAAGACCTGGCCTGGTTCTGCATCCGGGCCTGGCGGTTCGGCGCCCCGGCCAGCCTGGGCGCCGGGGGCCTGGGCAGCGTCGAGAGCTTCCTGGCGGCCTACGAGGAGGCCGGCGGGACCAGCGTCGACCGGGTGGCGCTGCACTGGTGGCAGGTGCTGGCGACGCTGCGCTGGGGTGTCATCTGCCGCTACCAGGCCGAGCGGCATCTGAGCGGCCGGAACCGTTCGGTGGAGCTGGCGACGATCGGCCGTCGCGTCTGCGAGACCGAATGGGACCTGCTCGACCTGCTCGAGGGCCCGCAGTCGAAGGTTGCCCCGTGATCGGCGCCTACGGCCGCCCGCTGGCGGCCGAACTCGTCGCCGCGGTCGCCGAGTTCCTCGAATCCGACGTCCGGGAAGCCACGACCGGCCAGGTCAACTTCCAGGCCCGCGTGGCCGCCAACGCGTTGCGCATCGTCGAGCGGGAACTGCTCGACGAGAGCGAGGCGGAAAGCAACGCGGCGCTGGCCCGCCTGGGCTACGGCGACGAGGAGGAGCTCGCCACCGCGATCCGGGCCGGCGACCTGGACGGGCGCGCCGAGGAGCTCACCGCCTGCCTGCGCACCCTGGTCCGGCGCCGGCTCGCGGTCGCCCACCCCGGCTACGACGAGCCGGACGGCGACACCCGATAGCAGCCGTTCAACCCCGCGGCCGCGGATTCCCCGCCCGCGGCCCGCGCCCGGGTTGGGGTTGACCGCCACCCCGATCGGATCGTGTCCGACTCCCGATCACCCACCGCATCAGCGGCCGACGCGCACGACGCGGCGCGCGTTTCACCCAACGCTTGGGGATGGCCACATCAACACGGCCGGCCGACGAATACCGCCGGCGCATGCGTCAACGCGGGTGCCGCCACGTGCTGAAACAAGTTCGCCATGACCCCGTCTTCGCGCGGGTAGCCCGGTCGGCCCGGCGGCGCCGCAGTACCATCTGCTCGTGCCCGTCTCGAACCCCGACTCCACCGTCGCCCTGCGCGTTCTCGTCTACAGCGACAACGCCGACACGCGCCGGGAGGTGATCCAGGCGTTGGGGCGGCACCTGCACCCGGATCTGCCCGAGCTGAACTACGTGGAGGTGGCGACCGGCGCCATCGTCGTCCAGCGGATGGACGAAGGCGGGATCGATCTCGCCATCCTCGACGGGGAGGCGGCGCCGACGGGCGGCATGGGAATCGCCAAACAACTCAAGGACGAACTGGACACCTGCCCGCCCATCGTCGTGCTCACCGGCCGTCCCGACGACGCCTGGCTGGCCAAGTGGTCGCGTGCCGAAGCCGTGGTGCCGCATCCCATCGACCCCATCGTGCTGGGCCGCACAGTACTGGGCCTACTCCGCACGCCCGCGCGCTAGTCGGTTCACCGCACCAGGTTGCCGTGCCCGGGGCGTGGGCCACCGGTTGGCTGGCCGCGTGAGCCCGGTCCCCGACCGGCCGGTTGCGGTCGCGGCAACGGTCCGCGGACCACCATGCTCGATCAGCGCGGGCGACGTCCCAGGCCGACGATCTGCGGTTTCCCAGCGGACGGATCCTTCTCTCGGTCACGCACCGGGCAACCGATCTGATAGCCCACCCCGGGCAAGCGCTCCGGCCGCCGCGGCGCTATGTTGTAGTTCACTGCGACTCCAGAAAAACCCGACGGTCGCAGCAGCCCGGCCACCGCTCGGCCGCCGCCCATGCGGTTTCGAAGGCGGCCCGTACGACGGATCATGGAGCGAGTTGAACGTCTACCTACCCATCCTGGTACTGGGAGCCATCGCCGCCGCGTTTGCCGTGGGCTCGGTGGTGATCGCGAGTCTGGTTGGCCCGTCACGGTACAACCGGTCGAAGCTGGAGGCCTACGAGTGCGGGATCGAGCCCACCGACGACACCGCGCACACGACGGCCGGCCAGCGATTCCCGGTGAAGTACTACCTGACCGCGATGCTGTTCATCGTCTTCGACATCGAGATCGTGTTCCTGTATCCCTGGGCGGTCAGCTATGACGCACTGGGGACGTTCGCGCTGGCCGAAATGGTCGTGTTCATGCTCACGGTGTTCGTGGCCTACGCCTACGTGTGGCGCCGCGGGGGCCTGACGTGGGATTGAGAACCGACATAGGATCGAGGTAGGACGCGTGGGCCTGGAAGAACAGCTGCCCGGTGGGATTCTGCTGTCCACTGTCGAGAAGGTCGCGGGCTACGTGCGCAAGGGCTCACTGTGGCCGGCGACGTTCGGGTTGGCCTGCTGCGCAATCGAGATGATGGCGACGGCTGGGCCACGGTTCGACATCGCACGGTTCGGCATGGAGCGGTTCTCGGCGACACCGCGTCAGGCCGATCTGATGATCGTGGCCGGGCGGGTCAGCCAGAAGATGGCACCCGTGCTGCGCCAGATCTACGACCAGATGGCCGAGCCGAAATGGGTCCTTTCGATGGGCGTGTGCGCGTCGTCGGGCGGGATGTTCAACAACTACGCGATCGTGCAGGGCGTCGACCACGTGGTCCCGGTCGACATCTACCTGCCCGGCTGCCCCCCGCGCCCGGAGATGCTCCTGCACGCAATCCTCAAGCTGCACGAGAAGATTCAGCAGATGCCGCTCGGCGTCAACCGCGAACACGCCATCGCCGAGGCCGAAGCGGCGGCGCTGGCAGCTAGGCCCACCCTCGAGATGCGCGGGCTGCTGCGATGAGCTCATCAGACCAGGACCCGCAGCAGGCGGTGGCCCGCGCCGACGAGGAACTGATCGACGTCCGCCGCGGCATGTTCGGGGCCTCGGGCACCGGCGACACCTCCGGGTACGGCCGGCTGGTGCGCGAGGTCACGCTGCCGGGTAGCAGTTCCCGGCCCTACGGGGGCTACTTCGACGACGTCGCCGACCGGCTGGCCGAGGCGCTGGGGCGCGCCGGTGTCGAATTCGGCGACGCGATCGAGAAGGTCGTCGTGGACCGCGACGAGCTGACGTTGCACGTGCGCCGGGAGTTCCTGCCGCAGGTCGCCCAGCGATTGCGCGACGAACCCGAACTGCGGTTCGAGATGTGCCTGGGGGTCAGCGGCGTGCACTACCCGCATGAGGCGGGTCGCGAACTGCACGCTGTCTACCACCTGCAGTCGATCACCCACGGCCGCCGCGTGCGCCTGGAAGTGGCTGTGCCCGATAGCGATCCGCATATCCCGTCGCTGTACGCGGTCTACCCGACCAACGACTGGCACGAACGGGAGACCTACGACTTCTTCGGCATCGTCTTCGACGGGCACCCGTCGCTGACCCGCATCGAGATGCCCGACGACTGGCAGGGGCACCCGCAGCGCAAGGACTACCCGCTCGGCGGAGTCCCGGTGCAGTACAAGGGAGCACAGATACCCCCGCCCGACGAGCGGAGGGGCTACAACTGATGGCCGATACGTCAACGGCGCACGAGGGCAATGACGCCGGGGGGGCTGTCCTGGTCGCCGGTGGCCAGGACTGGGAGCAGGTCGTCGACGCGGCCCGCAAGGCGGACCCCGGTGAGCGCATCGTCGTCAACATGGGGCCCCAGCACCCGTCCACCCACGGGGTGCTGCGGCTGATCCTGGAGATCGAGGGCGAGACCGTCACCGAGGTCCGCTGCGGAATCGGCTACCTGCACACCGGGATCGAGAAGAACCTCGAGTACCGCTACTGGACCCAGGGCGTCACCTTCGTGACCCGGATGGATTATCTGTCGCCGCTTTTCAACGAGGCCGCCTACTGCTTGGGCGTGGAGAAGCTGCTCGGCATCACCGATCAGATCCCGGAGCGGGCCAGCGTCATCCGGGTGATGATGATGGAACTCAACCGGATCTCCTCGCATCTGGTCGCCCTGGCCACCGGCGGTATGGAGCTGGGCGCGATGACCCCGATGTTCGTCGGCTTCCGGGGCCGCGAGATCGTGCTCAAACTCTTCGAGTCGATCTCCGGCCTGCGCATGAACAACGCCTACATTCGTCCCGGTGGCGTGGCGCAGGACCTCCCGCCCAACGGGGCCGACGAGGTCGCGCGCGCGCTCGAGGAGTTGCGCGATCCGCTGCGCGAGATGGGCGCTCTGCTCAACGAGAACGCCATCTGGAAGGCCCGCACGGAGGGCGTCGGCTACCTGGACCTGACGGGGTGCATGGCGCTGGGGATCACCGGCCCGATCCTGCGGTCCACCGGCTTGCCCCTGGACGTGCGCAAGAGCGACCCCTACTGCGGATACGAGAACTACGAATTCGACGTGATCACCGCCGATACGTGTGACGCCTACGGTCGCTACATCATTCGCGTGAAAGAGATGTGGGAGTCGATGAAGATCGTGGAGCAGTGTTTGGACAAGCTGCGGCCGGGTCCGACGATGGTCGAGGACCGCAAGATCGCCTGGCCGGCCGATCTGAAGGTGGGCCCCGACGGCATGGGCAACTCAGAAGAGCACATCGCCAAGATCATGACCGGCTCGATGGAGTCGCTGATCCACCACTTCAAGCTCGTCACCGAGGGCATCCGGGTGCCGGCGGGCCAGGTCTACAGCGCGGTCGAATCGCCGCGGGGCGAGCTGGGGGTGCACATGGTCAGCGACGGCGGCACCCGCCCCTATCGGGTGCACTACCGGGACCCGTCGTTCACCAATCTGCAGTCGGTCGCCGCAATGTGCGAGGGCGGGATGGTCGCCGACCTGATCACCGCGGTGGCCAGCATCGACCCGGTGATGGGCGGGGTGGACCGATGACGGAGCCGAATGAGGGCGAGCGGGTGTTCATCCGGCTCGGACCGCCGCCAACCGAACCCAACCAGTTCGTGGTCGAGGGCGCGCCGCAGTCCTACCCGCCGGAGGTGCGGGCACGCCTGGAGGTCGACGCCAAGGAGATCATCGGCCGCTACCCCGACAAGCGTTCAGCACTGCTGCCGCTGCTGCACCTGATGCAGGCTCAGGACTCCTACCTGACGCCCGCAGGTCTCGAATTCTGCGGTGAGCAGCTCGGACTGACCGGGGCCGAGGTGTCGGCGGTGGCGAGCTTCTACACGATGTACCGCCGCGGCCCCACCGGCGACTACCTCGTCGGGGTCTGCACCAACACGCTGTGCGCCGTCATGGGCGGGGACGCGATCTTCGAGAGCCTCAAAGAGCACCTGGGCATCGGCAACGACGAGACGACGGACGACGGGTCGGTCACGCTGCAGCACATCGAATGCAACGCCGCCTGCGACTTCGCCCCGGTGGTGATGGTCAACTGGGAGTTCTTCGACAACCAGACACCCGAGTCGGCGCGCGAACTCGTCGACTCGCTGCGCTCGCGCACACCCAAACCGCCGACCCGCGGCGCCCCGCTGTGCGCCTTCCGGGAGACCTCGCGCATCCTGGCCGGCCTGCCCGACGAGCGGCCCGACCAGGGGCAGGGCGGCGCCGGTGCCGCGACGCTGGCCGGCCTGAAGGTGGCCCGGGAACTGGGCATGGACACCCCGCCGCGTCCGGAGGCGCAGTCATGACGACGTCTCAGGCAACTCCGCTGACCCCGGTCATCAGCCGCTTCTGGGACGACCCGGAGTCGTGGACGCTGCAGACCTATCTTCGCCACGACGGCTATCAGGGGATGAAGAAGGCCCTGGCGATGGATCCGGATGCGGTGATCGCCACCGTCAAGGACTCCGGGCTGCGCGGGCGCGGCGGCGCGGGCTTCTCGACCGGCACCAAGTGGTCGTTCATTCCGCAGGGCGACTCCGGGGCGGGCGCCAAGCCGCACTACCTGGTGGTCAACGCCGACGAGTCCGAACCCGGGACGTGCAAGGACATGCCGCTGATGCTGGCGACGCCGCACATGCTGGTCGAGGGCGTCATCATCGCGTCGTACGCGATCCGGGCCCACCACGCGTTCATCTACGTGCGCGGGGAGGTGCTGCCGGTGCTGCGCCGCCTGCAGAACGCGGTGGCCGAGGCCTACGCCGCCGGCTACCTGGGCCGCGACATCGACGGCTCGGGCTTCGACCTGGAGCTGGTGGTGCACGCCGGGGCGGGCGCGTACATCTGCGGTGAGGAGACGGCGCTGCTGGACTCGCTGGAGGGCCGGCGCGGCCAGCCGCGGCTGCGGCCGCCGTTTCCCGCCGTGGCCGGGCTCTACGGCTGCCCCACCGTGATCAACAACGTCGAATCGATCGCGAGCGTGCCGCCGATCATGCTGGGCGGCGTCGACTGGTTCCGGTCGATGGGCAGCGAGAAATCGCCCGGCTTCACCCTGTACTCGCTGTCCGGTCACGTCACCCGCCCGGGCCAGTACGAGGCCCCGCTGGGCATCACGCTGCGCGAGCTGCTGGCCTACGCCGGCGGGGTGCGGGCCGGGCACCGACTCAAGTTCTGGACCCCCGGCGGATCCTCGACCCCACTGCTCACCGACGAGCACCTCGACGTGCCGCTGGACTACGAGGGCGTGGGCGCGGTGGGCTCGATGCTGGGCACCAAGGCGCTGGAGATCTTCGACGAGACCACCTGCGTGGTGCGCGCCGTTCGCCGCTGGACGGAGTTCTACAAGCACGAGTCGTGCGGGAAGTGCACGCCGTGCCGGGAGGGCACCTTCTGGCTGGATCAGATCTACGAGCGGCTCGAGACGGGTGGAGGCACACCCGAGGACATCGACAAGCTGCTCGACATCTCCGACGCGATCCTGGGAAGGGCGTTCTGCGCGTTGGGCGATGGCGCCGCCAGCCCGGTGATGTCGTCGATCCAGCACTTCCGGGACGAGTACATCGCCCACGTCGAAGGCGGCGGGTGCCCGTTCGACCCCAAAGACTCGATGCTGAACCCCAACGGAAAGGTATGACCGTCACATGACGGCTGCGGCCAAACCTGAGACCGGCGGCGAGGTGAGCCGACCCGAGATGGTGACACTGACCATCGACGGCAACGAGATCAGCGTGCCCAAGGGCACGCTGGTGATCCGCGCAGCCGAGCTGATGGGCATCCAGATCCCGCGCTTCTGCGACCACCCGCTGCTCGACCCTGTCGGCGCGTGCCGGCAGTGCCTGGTCGAGGTCGAGGGGCAACGCAAGCCGATGGCGTCGTGCACCACGGTGGCCACCGACGACATGGTGGTACACACCCAGCTGACCTCCGCGGTCGCCGACAAGGCCCAGCACGGCGTGATGGAACTGCTGCTGATCAACCATCCGCTGGACTGCCCGATGTGCGACAAGGGCGGCGAGTGCCCGCTGCAGAACCAGGCGATGTCCAACGGCCGCACCGACTCTCGCTTCACCGATGTCAAGCGCACCTTCGCCAAGCCGATCAACATCTCCTCGCAGGTGCTGCTGGACCGGGAGCGCTGCATCCTGTGCGCCCGCTGCACCCGGTTCTCCGAGCAGATCGCCGGCGACCCGTTCATCGACATGCAGGAGCGGGGCGCGCTGCAGCAGGTCGGCATCTACGCCAGCGAGCCGTTCGACTCGTACTTTTCGGGCAACACCGTGCAGATCTGCCCGGTCGGGGCGCTGACCGGGATGGCCTACCGGTTCCGGGCCCGCCCGTTCGACCTGGTCTCCAGCCCCAGCGTCTGCGAGCACTGCGCCTCGGGCTGCGCGCAGCGCACCGACCACCGCCGCGGCAAGGTGCTGCGCCGGTTGGCCGGCGACGACCCCGAGGTCAACGAGGAGTGGAACTGCGACAAGGGCCGGTGGGCTTTCACCTACGCGACCGCACCCGACGTGATCACCACCCCGCTGATCCGCGGCGACGACGGCGAGCTGGCACCCGTGTCGTGGTCGCACGCGATGACCATGGCGATCCGGGGCCTCGATGCGGCCCGCGGGCGCACCGGTGTGCTGGTCGGCGGCCGGGCCACCCTGGAAGACGCCTACGCGTACTCCAAGTTCGCCCGAATCGTGCTGGAAAGCAACGATATCGACTTCCGCGCCCGCCCGAACTCGGCCGAGGAGGCCGCCTTCCTGGCGGCGCGGATCGCCGGTCGGCGCGACGTCGGCTATTCCGATCTGGAATCGGCGCCGGTGGTGCTGCTGGTCGGGTTCGAGCCGGAAGAAGAGTCGCCGATCGTGTTCCTGCGGCTGCGCAAGGCCGCCCGCAAGCGCGGCGTCGCCGTCTACGCGGTGGCGCCGTTCGCGACCCGCGCGCTGCACAAGATGGCGGGCCGGCTGCTGCAGACCGCTCCCGGTGCCGAACCGGCCGCGCTGGACGGGCTGGCCACCGGCGAGGTGGGCGAGCTGCTGTCGGCTCCTGGCGCGGTCATCATGGTCGGCGAGCGCCTGGCCGCGGTGCCCGGCGGACTGTCGGCCGCCGCACGGCTTGCCGACGCCACCGGGGCCCGGCTGGCGTGGGTGCCGCGGCGGGCCGGCGAGCGCGGCGCGCTGGAGGCCGGGGCGTTGCCCGGCCTGCTGCCCGGTGGCCGCCCAGTGCACGACGAGACCGCCCGCGCGCAGATCGCCGCGGCGTGGCACGTCTCCGACTTGCCGTCCGCCGGTGGGCGTGACGTGGCCGGCATCCTGGCCGGCGCCGCCGACGGGACGCTGGCGGCGCTGGTGGTGGGCGGTGTCGAGCCCGACGACTTCGCCGACCCCGACGCGGTACTGGCTGCGCTGGACGCCGCCGGGTTCGTGGTCAGCCTGGAACTGCGGCACAGCGCCGTCACGGAGCGCGCCGACATCGTGTTCCCGGTCGCACCGACATCGCAGAAGGCCGGGGCCTTCGTCAACTGGGAGGGCCGCTACCGCCCGTTCGACGCCGCGCTGCACGGCACCACCCGACAGGCCGCCCAGTCCGACCATCAGGTGCTCGACGCGCTGGCCGACGAGATGGGCATCTATCTGGGGCTCTCGACCGCCGACGCCGCCCGCGCCGAACTCGCCGGGCTGGGCACCTGGGACGGCAACTGGGCCGCCGGTCCCGACATCGCGGCACCGCAGCCCGCCGCGTCCGGTGGCGGGCCGGACAGTGTTGGGCCGGAAAAAGGACAAGCCGTGTTGACCGGCTGGCGAATGTTGCTGGACGGCGGCCGGATGCAGGACGGCGAGCCGCACCTGGCCGGTACCGCGCGAACACCCGTGGCGCGGTTGTCGGCCGGCACGGCGGCCGAGATCGGCGTCGCCGACGGCGAAGCGGTCACGGTCGGCACGCCGCGCGGCTCGATCACGCTGCCGCTGAGCGTCACCGACATGCCCGACCGGGTGGTGTGGCTCCCGCTGAATTCGCCGGGCTCGGCGGTGCACCGGGAACTGGGCGTCACGGTGGGCAGCATCGTGAAGATCGGAGTGACCCGATGACCCTGAGCGCCTTCGGACACGACACCTGGTGGCTGGTGCTGGGCAAAGCGCTCGCCGTCTTCGTGTTCCTCATGCTCAACGTGCTGGTCGCGATCCTGCTGGAGCGCAAGATTCTGGGCTGGATGCAGCTGCGGCCCGGGCCCAACCGGGTGGGGCCGTGGGGCGTGCTGCAGAGCCTGGCCGACGGGATCAAGCTGGCGCTCAAGGAAAGCATCACCCCCAAGGGTGTCGACTGGTTCGTCTACATGGCGGCGCCGGCGATCTCGACGATCCCGGCGTTCACCGCCTTCGCGTTCATCCCGTTCGGCCCGGTGGTGTTGGTGTTCGGCCACCGGACGCCGTTGCAGCTGACCGACCTTCCGGTCGCGGTGCTGTTCATCCTGGGACTCTCGGCGATCGGCGTGTACGGCATCGTGCTCGGCGGGTGGGCATCGGGGTCCACCTACCCGTTGCTGGGTGGGGTCCGCTCGACCGCCCAGGTCATCTCCTACGAGGTCGCCATGGGACTGTCGTTCGCGGCGGTGTTCCTCTACGCCGGTTCGATGTCGACGTCGCAGATCGTCGCCTCCCAGAACCGGGTCTGGTATGTGTTCCTGCTGCTGCCGTCATTCATCATCTATCTCATCTCGATGGTCGGCGAAACCAACCGTGCGCCATTCGATCTGCCCGAGGCCGAGGGTGAACTGGTCGCAGGGTTCCACACCGAGTACTCCTCGCTGAAGTTCGCGCTGTTCATGCTGGCCGAGTACGTCAACATGATGACGGTCTCCTCGCTCGCCACGGCCCTGTTCTTCGGCGGCTGGCACGCGCCGTGGCCGCTGAACATGTGGGCGGGCGCCGACACCGGATGGTGGCCGGTGCTCTGGTTCACCGCCAAGATGTGGACCTTCCTGTTCATCTACATGTGGCTGCGCGCCAGCCTGCCCCGACTGCGCTACGACCAGTTCATGGCGTTGGGCTGGAAACTGTTGATCCCGGCCTCGCTGGCGTGGGTCTTGATCGCGGCGTTCATCCGTACGCTGCGCGACCAGGGCTACCCGCATTGGACCCCGGTGCTGGTGGTCAGCAGCGTCGTGTTCGCCGCGGTACTGGTGGCGCTGTTGCGAAAACCGTTCAGCAATCCCGGGGTACGCGCGATGGAGCGCGAGTTGCGCCGCCGCGCCAAAGGTAGCGGTGGCCCGGCCCTCGAGTCGGCGTTCCCGGTGCCGCCGCTTCCGACGAAGACGCTGCCGATGAAAGCGCTGGCGACCCCGATCGGTGCGAGCAAGGAGAATGCACGTGGCTAAGTTCCTGGACGCCAGATTCTTAGACGCCGTAGCCGGATTCGGCGTGACGTTCGCCGCGATGTTCAAAAAGCGCGTCACTGAGGGCTACCCCGAGAAGCCGGGGCCGGTGGCGCCCCGCTACCACGGCCGTCACCAGCTCAACCGCTACGCCGACGGCCTGGAGAAGTGCATCGGCTGCGAACTGTGTGCGTGGGCCTGCCCCGCGGACGCCATCTACGTCGAGGGCGCCGACAACACCGAGGAGCAACGGTTCTCCCCCGGTGAGCGCTACGGCCGCGTGTACCAGATCAACTATCTGCGCTGCATCGGCTGCGGGCTGTGCATCGAGGCCTGCCCGACCAGGGCATTGACGATGACCAACCACTACGAGATGGCCGACGACAACCGCGCCGACCTGATCTACGAGAAGGACCGGCTGCTGGCCCCGCTGCTGGCCGACATGCTCGCGCCGCCGCACCCCCGGACCCCCGGCGCCACCGACAAGGACTACTACCAGGGCAACGTGACCGCGCAGGGCCTGCACGAACACCAGAGTGCCGGGGAATCCCGGTGACCGGGTCCACCGTCCATCTGCTGGCCGCCGACGCCATCGTCCGCACCTCCACCGGTGAAGCGGTGACGTTCTGGTTGCTGGGGGCGCTCGCGTTGATCGGCGCGCTCGGGGTGGTGCTGGCCGTCAACGCCGTCTACTCGGCGATGTTCCTGGCGATGACGATGATCATCCTGGCGGTGTTCTACATGGTCCAGGACGCGCTGTTCCTCGGCGTCGTCCAGGTCGTGGTCTACACGGGCGCGGTGATGATGCTGTTCCTGTTCGTGCTGATGCTGATCGGCGTGGACACCGCCGAGTCCCTGAAGGAGACGCTGCGCGGGCAGCGTGTCGCGGCCGTCGTGACCGGGGTCGCCTTCGGCGTCCTGCTGGTCGCTGCGATCGGCCACGTGGCGACGGGCAGCTTCGCCGGGCTGGGCAGCGCCAACGCCAACGGCAACGTGGAAGGCCTGGCGGCGCTGATCTTCTCGCGTTACCTGTGGGCCTTCGAGCTGACCAGCGCGCTGCTGATCACCGCGGCCGTCGGGGCGATGGTGCTGGCGCACCGGGAGCGGTTCGAGCGCCGCAAGACCCAACGGGAGCTCTCGCAGGAACGCTTCCGGCCCGGCGGGCATCCCACGCCGCTGCCCAACCCCGGCGTCTTCGCACGCCGCAACGCCGTCGACACCGCCGCGCTGCTGCCCGACGGTTCGTACTCGGACATGTCGGTGTCGCCGATCCTGCGCAGGCACACCGGCGACGGCACGCAGCTTCCCGCCCGGGAAGCGAGCCCGAGCCTGCCCCAAGGGGGTGCGTCGTGAATCCGGCCAACTACCTGTACCTCTCGGCCCTGCTGTTCACCATCGGGGCCTCGGGTGTGCTGATGCGCCGCAACGCCATCGTGATGTTCATGTGCGTCGAGTTGATGCTCAACGCCGTCAACCTGGCGTTCGTCACCTTCGCCCGGATGCACGGCCACCTGGACGGGCAGATGATCGCGTTCTTCACGATGGTGGTGGCCGCGTGCGAGGTCGTGATCGGCCTGGCCATCATCATGACGATTTTCCGTGCCCGCAAATCGGCGTCCGTCGACGACGCGAACCTACTCAAAGGCTGAGAACGCCACCGTGACGAATCTCTTGGGGACTCACTACTCCTGGCTGCTGGTGGCCTTGCCGCTGGCGGGTGCCGCGATCCTGCTGTTCGGCGGTCGGCGCACCGACGCGTGGGGCCACTGGCTGGGCTGCACCGCGGCCCTCGCCTCGTTCGGGGTGGGCGCCACCCTGCTGGCCGACCTGCTGGGACGCAGCGCAGACGACCGCACGATCCACCAGAAGCTGTACACCTGGATCCCGGTCAACCAGCTGCAGGTCGACCTCGGGATCCAGATCGACCAACTGTCCATGTGTTTCGTGCTGCTGATCACCGGGGTCGGCTCGCTGATCCACATCTACTCGGTCGCCTACATGGCCGAGGACCCGGACCGCCGCCGCTTTTTCGGTTACCTCAACCTGTTCCTGGCCTCGATGCTGCTGCTGGTGGTCGCCGACAACTACGTCGTGCTCTACGTCGGCTGGGAGGGCGTCGGCCTGGCTTCCTACCTGCTGATCGGCTTCTGGTACCACAAGCCGACGGCGGCCACGGCGGCCAAGAAGGCATTCGTGATGAACCGGGTCGGCGACGCCGGCCTCGCGCTGGGAATGTTCCTGATGTTCGGCACTTTCGGGACGCTGTCTTATGCGGGCGTGTTCGCCGCCGCGCCGGCCGCGGGCTCCGGCACGCTGAACGCGATAGGGTTGCTGTTGCTGCTGGGCGCGTGCGCCAAGTCCGCGCAGGTCCCGCTGCAGGCCTGGTTGGGCGACGCGATGGAGGGCCCCACCCCGGTGTCTGCGCTGATCCACGCCGCCACCATGGTGACCGCCGGGGTGTACCTGATCGTGCGATCCAACCCGCTGTACAACCTGGCGCCCGGGGCGCAGCTGGCGGTGGTCGTCGTCGGCGCCGTCACGTTGATGCTGGGCGCGATCATCGGCTGCGCCAAAGACGACATCAAACGCGCCCTGGCCGCCTCCACGATGAGCCAGATCGGCTACATGGTGCTGGCGGGCGGCCTGGGCCCGGCCGGCTACGCGTTCGCGATCATGCACCTGTTGACCCACGGGTTCTTCAAGGCCGGGTTGTTCCTGGGCTCCGGTGCGGTGATCCACGGGATGAACGAGGAGCAGAACATGCGCCGCTACGGCGGGCTGCGCGCCGCCTTGCCGGTCACCTTCGCCACGTTCGGGTTCGCCTACCTCGCGATCATCGGTGTGCCGCCGTTTTCGGGCTTCTTCTCCAAGGACCCCATCATCGAGGCGGCGCTGGACTCCGGCGGGATCCGCGGATACGTGCTGGGCGGCACCGCGCTGCTGGGCGCGGGGGTCACCGCGTTCTACATGACGCGGGTCATGCTGATGACCTTCTTCGGCGAAAAGCGCTGGGCGCCGGGCGCTCATCCGCACGAGGCGCCGCCGCTGATGACGTGGCCGATGATCCTGCTCGCCTTCGGCTCGGTGTTCGCCGGCGGCCTGCTGGCCATCGGCGGCACCCTGCAGCACTGGCTCGAACCGGTCGTCGGCGCGCACGAAGGGACGGCCCACGCCCTACCTGCCTGGGCCACCACCAGCGTGACCTTGACCGTCGTCGCCGTCGGCATCGCGGTGGCCTACGCCAAGTACGGCAGGTTGGCGATCCCGCGGGTGGCCCCGCTGTCGGTCTCCCCGGCGACGACGGCCGCGCGCGCCGACCTCTACGGCGATGCCTTCAACGAGGAGGTGTTCATGCGCCCCGGCGCCCAGCTGACGCACGCGCTGACCGAATTCGACGATGCGGGTGTGGACGGCTCGGTCAACGCCCTCGCGGCGCTGGTGAGCGCGACGTCGAACCGACTGCGGGGACTGCAGACCGGGTACGCGCGCAACTACGCATTGTCCATGCTGGCGGGCACCACGCTGGTGGTCGCCCTGATCCTGGCGGTGAGGTTCTGGTGAACGGGGCTTGGATGGGTAATGTCCCCTGGCTGAGCATTCTGTGGCTGGTGCCGCTGGCGGGTGCCGCGCTGGTCATCCTGCTGCCACCCGGGCTGCGGCAGCTCGCCAAGTGGGTCGGCCTGACCTTCGGCCTGCTGACGCTGGCGGTGGCGCTCGTGGTCACCGCGGGTTTCAAGCCCGGGGGCGCCGCGTACCAGTTCGTCGAAAGCCGTTCGTGGATCCCGTCGTTCGGCGCCGGCTACACCCTGGGCGTGGACGGCATCGCCGTGGTGCTGGTGCTGCTGACCGTCGTGCTGATTCCGGTGCTGCAGGTGGCCGGCTGGAACGACGGTGGCGAACGCAGCCGCGGCGCGCACGCCTACGTGGCGCTTACGCTGGCGATCGAATCGATGGTGCTGGTCTCGGTGATCGCCCTGGACGTGTTGCTGTTCTACGTGTTCTTCGAGGCCATGCTGATCCCGATGTACTTCCTGATCGGCGGCTTCGGTCAGGGTTCGGGCCGCTCCCGCGCCGCGGTGAAGTTCCTGCTGTACAACCTGTTCGGCGGGCTGATCATGCTGGCCGCGGTGATCGGGTTGTACGTGGTGACCGCGCAGCACGGTGCGGGCACCTTCGACTTCCGGACCATCGTCGACGCGGTGCAGAACGGGCGCCTGGGCGCCGATCCCGCAGTGCTCAAGACGCTGTTCGCAGGCTTCATGTTCGCCTTCTCGATCAAGGCGCCGCTGTGGCCGTTCCACCGGTGGCTGCCCGACGCCTGTGTGGAGGCCACGCCCGCGGCCGCGGTGTTGATCACGGCGGTGATGGACAAGGTCGGCACTTTCGGCATGCTGCGCTACTGCCTGCAACTGTTTCCCGATGCCTCGGCGTATTTCCGGCCGCTGATCGTGACGTTGGCCATCGTCGGCGTCATCTACGGCGCCGTCGTGGCGATCGGCCAGAAAGACATGATGCGCCTGATCGCCTACACCTCGATCTCGCACTTCGGGTTCATCATCGCGGGCATCTTCGTGATGACCAGCCAGGGCCAGAGCGGGTCGACGCTGTACATGCTCAACCACGGCCTGTCGACGGCGGCGGTGTTCCTGATCGCCGGGTTCCTGGTGACGCGGCGCGGAAGCCGGTTGATCGCCGACTACGGGGGGGTGCAGAAGGTGGCGCCGGTGCTGGCGGGCACCTTCCTGGTGGCCGGCATGGCCACCCTGTCGCTGCCCGGGCTGGCGCCGTTCGTCAGCGAATTCCTGGTCCTGCTGGGCACTTTCAACCGGTACTGGCTGGCCGGCGCGTTCGGGGTCACCGCACTGGTCCTGGCGGCCGTCTACATGCTGTGGCTCTACCAGCGGGTGATGACCGGACCGGTGGCAGCGGGCAACGAGAAGATCACCGACCTCAAGCCGCGTGAACTGCTCGTCGTGACCCCGTTGATCGCGCTGCTGATCGGTCTCGGGGTCTACCCCAAGCCGGTGCTGGAGTTGATCAACCCGGCCGTCGCCAACACGATGACCACCATCGGCCAGCACGATCCCGCGCCGAGCGTGCCCCCGGGCACCGGTCTACCCCGCACAGCCGAAGGACCGCATCGATGATCCTGCTCCCCTCCCCCAGCATCGAGTACTTCCTGCTGAGCCCGATGCTCATCGTGTTCGGCGTCGCGGTGGCCGGCGTGCTGGCCGAGGCGTTCGTGCCGCGCAGGTTCCGCTACGGCGCCCAGGTGAGCCTTGCTCTCGGCGGTTTGGTCGCGGCGTTCGTCGCGGTCGTCGTGGTGAGCCGCTCGGTGTGCCCGTGCGGGCGCGCCGCGGTGCTCGGCGCGATGGCCGTCGACCGCACTGCGCTGTACCTGCAGGGCACGGTGCTGCTGGTGGCCGTGCTGGCGGTCGTCTTCATGGCCGAACGCACGCAGACCAAGGCGGTAAGCACGGTGGCCCTGGGAGTTTCAGGGGGCGCTTCACGGGCGGTCGGCCTGGATTCGTTCACCCCGCAGGCCTTCGCGGTGCCCGGCAGCGACGCCGAGATCGAGGCGGAGCGGGCCGGGGCCGCACAGACGGAACTTTTCCCGCTGACGATGCTGTCGGTCGGCGGCATGATGGTGTTCCCCGCGTCCAACGACCTGCTGACCATGTTCGTCGCGCTGGAAGTGCTGTCGCTGCCTCTGTACCTGATCTGTGGGCTGGCCCGTCATCGCCGACTGCTGTCGCAGGAGTCGGCGATGAAATACTTCCTGCTGGGCGCTTTCTCGTCGGCGTTCTTCCTCTACGGCGTGGCGCTGATCTACGGCGCGACCGGCACGCTGCTGCTGCCCGGTATCCGCACAGCGCTTGGCGCCCACGGCGATACGTCGATGGCGCTGGTCGGTGTCGCGCTGCTCTCCGTCGGCTTGCTGTTCAAGGTCGGCGCGGTCCCCTTCCACTCCTGGATTCCCGACGTCTACCAGGGCGCCCCCACCCCGGTCACCGGATTCATGGCGGCGGCAACCAAGGTCGCGGCGTTCGGCGCGCTGCTGCGGGTGGTCTACGTGGCGCTGCCGCCGCTGCACGACCAGTGGCGCCCGGTGTTGTGGACGATCTCCATCCTCACCATGGCGGTGGGCACGATCACCGCGGTGAACCAGACCGACGTCAAGCGGCTGCTGGCCTACTCGTCGGTCGCCCATGTGGGATTCATCCTCACCGGTGTCATCGCCGACAACCAGTCGGGGCTCTCGGCCACGTTGTTCTACCTGCTCGCGTACAGCTTCAGCACGATGGGGGCATTCGCCGTCGTGGGCCTGGTCCGCGACACCGACGGCGTCGAGGATGCCACCGTGACCCACTGGGCCGGGCTCGGGCGGCGCTCACCCCTCGTAGGAGCGACGTTCTCGATTTTGCTGCTGGCCTTCGCCGGTATCCCGCTGACGAGCGGATTCGTCAGCAAGCTCGCCGTGTTCCGGGCCGCCGCCCAGGGTGGGGCGGCGCCGCTGGTGGTCGTCGGTGTGATCGCCAGCGGGGTGGCGGCGTATTTCTATGTGCGCGTGATCGTTTCGATGTTCTTCGCCGAGGCGACCGGCGACACGGCCCACGTGGTCGCTCCCGGCATCCTCAGCAAGGCCGCGATCGCCGTCTGCGTGGTGGTCACCGTGGCGCTGGGAATCTTCCCGCAGCCGCTGCTGGACCTGGCTGATCACGCCGCCCACCTGCTGCACTGAAGCCTGCGCTGAAGCTGCTGCCCCAAATGCCCTGAAGGGCAAGTCGGCTTCAGAGTTCCTTGGCCGCCGTCGAAGAGTCGGGGCCGTGTCCGTCGAGGTTGAAAAGGCCGGAACTGTCGTCGCCGGAGGTCCCGACACCGGAGGTGTAGGTCGGGCGGGTCAGGCCGTTGGTGGCCGAGTTGCCGTCGCCGGAGTTGTTCGCGCCGATCGCACCGCCCGCGTCGAATCCGCCGGCGTTGTACGAACCCGCGTTGGCCATGCCATCGTTGGAGCCGCCCGCGTTGAAGGCACCCATGTCGTTGGAGCCGGCATTGAACAGCCCGAAGTCCTGGGAGCCGCTGTTGCCGAAACCGACGTTGCCGTGGCCGGAGTTGAAGAAGCCGATGGCGTCGCCGACGTTGACGACACCGAAGTTGCTACGTGAACGGCCGCGCGGCCAGCACGAACGTCGCCAACGCACCCGGCGGCGCGAGCAGCGGCAGCCACGGCAACTGCAACGGGAACGACACTGCAACTGCAACTGCAACTGCAACGGGAACGACACCGCAACCAACCCGACCGACGTGAAGCACAGGGCGGAAACCCATGTGGCCCTGCTGCCGATGACGACGGCCGCCGACGCGCCGGCGGCGTGACGCGACACCAAATACGCCGCGGCGCACAGCCCCGCCAGGCCAACGGGTACGGGCGGTGGCCCGGACACCGCGATCGTGACGACCACGAGCAACACGGCAAGCGTTGCCGCCCAGTGCGACGATCCCGGCGCGATCACCGTGCCGCAGCGCGGTCTGCACCACCTGGGCCGCTCCGCGTACGGTCCGTTCGGCGGCCTTGGTCGCCGGGCCGGCCGGCTGACGACAGGTGTCGATCAGCACCACCATGTCGGCGGCGCGGTCGGTCAGCCGTTTCGTCACATGCAGCGCCCGGCGGCGCGCACTCACCGGCCAGTTCACCGCCCGCAATTGGTCGCCCGGCACGTAAGCCCGGACGTCGGCGTATTCGACGCCCGGGCCGGCATACCGGGTCAGGTGGGAGCCCAGGCGGTCGAGCAACTCGGTCTGCGGGATCGGCGTCGACTGCGGCGGCG